>NZ_JGCK01000061.1:0-140386 GCF_001639905.1 Kosmotoga sp. DU53
ATTCTTGTAGAATGTTAATCGTTCTCTCTATCTCCCAACGGTTTTTATACTTCTCCGCATATATTTGCCTCAATTGAATGCCCAGCCAACGAGCCTGACACTGTTTTTCCAGTGATACACCTTTCCTTTTGTTTGTGTCTATTACTGGTATCATGCTACTACAATCGAATATATAACGGTATATCTGTTGCGAATCATATGCGCTGTCTGCGAGGAAATACTTATATCCCTGGCCAGAATCTATTTGTGCCTTTGCCACCGTCGAATCGTGTACAGCTGCTGGCGTTGTCATCCAATCTTGAATCAATAGGTTCTGTGCATCCAAACTCATATGTACTTTTCTTCCATATTCCCAGCCTTTTGTCGTCTTTGTCCAACTGGATTGGGGGTCTTTGTATTTCCCTGTCCTTCTTCGTCTTTGTGCTGTATGGGCTTTACAAGTCTTGGTCACGAAAGGAATCCACCACCAACTCAATCCTTTCAAGTCCTTCTATATCCAAAAAGAGGTTTACAACATCTTTGTTTATCCTGTGAAGAGGCAATTCTCTTACTCTCCTGGATATAGTCTGGAATGGTGGTATGTTTTTCAAGTCCAAGAGTTCCATGTATTTGGGATTCTTTTCTAAAAAGTTCTTTGCCCCACGATATGAGACATCGCATAGCTTCAATAAAATGGAAAGTTTCAAGATGCTCTTGTCAGAATAAGCCTTTCTTCTACCTCTGCCTTGTTTGTTAACGAAGTTAGAAGGCAAAAGCTTGTCTAACTGCTCAATAATCTTTACAATATCGCTTTTTGTGAGTTCTTGTGGTACCATTTATTTGGGCCTCCTTTCTTGTTTTGGGCTATTTCAATGGTACCACCATTGGAACTTGGGAGGCCCGCTTTTTTTCGTGACACCCTATTTTTGAATGATATTGTTAGTGTGTAGCTATATTAGATCAATCTGGATTTCTTTTGTTCTACTGTACTGAGTATTTTACGTTTACTGAGCATAATTTTCTTTATTTGGTCTTCTTTATCACTTTTTCTTTGGTTTCCTTTTCTGACTGTAAAAAGTGAGGTCCACAAGGGACCTCACCAGATCATTATTAGTCTTTACTGTTGGAAGGTGGTGCTCTTCTCCTATCTTACATCTCCTTATATCAGTAACCCAGAGATCTCGGGTCAAGCGCATCTCTCAGGGCGTCACCAAGCAGGTTGAACGCCATAACAACGATAAAGATGAAGATACCGGGTACGAGAAGCCACGGCGCTTCCGTCATAACCTTTATATTCTGAGCCTGACTCAGCATCAATCCCCAGCTGGCAGAAGGTTCCATGATCCCGAGCCCAAGGAAGCTGAGTCCAGCCTCACCGAGTATGTATCCGGGTATAGACAGGGTTGCAGATACGATGATGTAGGTTGCGGTATTCGGAATGATGTGTTTCCAGATGATCCGGCTTGATGGATATCCCATTGCGATTGCTGCCTGAACGAATTCCCTTTCTTTTAACGGAAGTACCATACCACGTATGACCCTGGACATACCGGGCCAACCAAGGAAACTGAGGATGACAACGATGAGCAGATAGGTTATGTGTGAGGGGAGATTGGTCGGCAGTATGGCTCTAAGGGATATCAACAGGTAGAATCCAGGGATTGACATCAATATTTCCGTCATTCTCATGAGACTTTCATCAACCCATCCACCGTAGTATCCTGCAACTCCACCTATGAACAAACCGAGCGTGAAGGTTATCATGATAGCCAAGAGACCGATAGACATGGAGATTCTCGAGCCGAATAGAATTCTCGAGAATACGTCTCGTCCGAATTTATCTCCACCGAAGAAATAGATTCTTGCCGGGTCATCAACTCCTATTAAATGGATATCCATGGGGATGAGCCAGAGGAGTTTGTATTCCCAGGAGCGAACGAAAAACTTTAGCGGGAATTTCCTCATTTCGAAGTCCACTACTTTTGGGGTGACTACCACATCGAAAAGCTCAGGATCTATGTCCAGTTCGGCGAGGAGTTCCTTTCCCAGTTCAAAATCCCCGCCTTCGACATCTATTATTTCATTAACCAGACTTATGGCTTCTGTTACCACGTCTCTTACTTCATTCCTTTTTTACAGCATAGATCCTGTGAAGCCTTTTCTCAGTGACAACCTTTACGGGATCACCGATATTTCTGAGGGTTCTATATTTGTTTGGAGCCAGGGCGTTGAGAACATCTTCGCTGGTGTTTTCTTGGAACAAAGGTTCTTTCAGCATACCGATTTCCGATAGTTTGACTATTTCCAGGGTCTTATAGTCTGGATTCCCTAATATTGCTTTCTTACCTTCGGCGTCTTCAGCATATCTAATGGTCTCCACCACAAGATATATAGATCTAACGTCATCATTTCCAATTGTGAAGACCTTCTTTTCACCTGTTGATTCATCAATCGCAGTAATACTTTGCAGAGATGACCCCTCTGCAAAGGTTGTTTTGTACGTCACTGGATCCCTTTCGAGAACGTAGGGATAAACATAGGGCGGGTGAATTTCCCATCTTCATCCTTCCAGTGGATGTTGGAAGGGGGAGAATAGGACAAACCCTGCCATTGTTCATACGGGTCGTGCGGAGAAAGGAAATCTGCGAATATGGCAACCAGGTACATGATTATGAGAATCCAAAGTGAGATCATACCAAGCTTATGGCGCCTTAGGACTCTCCAGGCGAGTTGCCAGCGGTTCATGTATTCAACTTCGAACAGATCATCTTTTTTTACATCTTCTGTTTTTATAACTGCTTTTTGTTTTTTCAAGGCCACATCACTCCTGACTATCTCAATCTGAACCTGATTCTTGGATCTACCCAGGCAAGCAGAAGGTCTGCAACCAGGTTACCAGCTATCAGCAACAGCGAACTGAGTAATAGAGAAGCCATGACCATGAAAAGGTCCTGAGCAGTCAAGGCTTCTATAACTAACCTTCCCATTCCAGGCCAGCCAAAAACTGTTTCTGTAAGGACAGCACCACCAAGCAACCCTGCGAGTGCGTATCCAAACATAGTGACTATCGGGTTTATAGCGTTTCTAACCGCATGTTTGTAGATGACATTATCCTCAGGCATACCCTTGGCTCTGGCGAAGAGAACATAATCCTGCCTCAGCTGGTCGAGAAGCTGTCCTCTCATTTGTCTCATCAGACCTGCAAGTCCAGAGGTACCAAGAGTTACAACTGGACCGATAACGTGCCATAGATAATCGAGAATCTTTCTCCACCATGTGAACTGATCGTAATTGTTGGATATGATACCACCGATCGGGAACCAACCGGTCTTAGCGGACATGTACAACCATAGAAGAGCGAAGAAGAAATTAGGGATTGAAATACCAATGAACGCCAGGAATGAAAAGAGTTGATCATTGAAGGAATATTGATGGAGCGCTGAATAAATCCCCAGAGGGATGGCAATTCCCCATATAAATATCATCGTCGAGATACTTAAAAGGAGTGTTGCGCCCAATCTTCTCCAGATGATACTAAAAACGGGAACATGATACACGAATGAATAACCGAAATTGCCTTTTAAAACCTGTCCCAGCCATTTGAAGTATTGAACGATGATTGGTTTATCAAAACCAAACTGTTTTTCAAGCAGTTTTACCTGCTCCGCACTTATAGAAGGATTGAGCCTGTAGTTATCGAGAAAGTCACCAGGCGCTAAAGAGATTATTATGAACGAAAGGATGGAAACACCTAACAAAACCGGTACAGCGAGTATAAGTCTTCTAAGTATATATCTGAGCACCTTCTTCCCTCCTTAAACCAGTAAAGACAATGAAAGCGGGAGGGATGACCCTCCCGCAAACACGAGGTCACCCCCGTGGATTATTCCCCTTCTTTCCAGATACCGTAAACCTTCCAGAGCATGCCAGCTGCTGGGTTGGGTTCAGGATTGGCGAGATGTATGTTGCCCTTAAGAGCGTAGAGGTAGTTCTGTGCAACGGTGTAAACCAGTGGCATATGCTCTGCACAGATCATCTGGAATTCGGCAAAGAGGTTGTATCTTTCCTGTTCGTCAACCGCGGATGTCTGGATCCTGAAGATTTCGTCGATTCTCTTTTCCCAGTCGGGGCTCCACCATATCTCTTCCGGAACTGTGTCGGGTCTGAGTTCAGGTGAGTAGTTCCAGAAGTGCAGACCACCGTCGAGTCTCCAGACGTTCCATCCGGATCCTGGATCGACAGAGCCGGTGAGACCAATGATGACAGCTTCATAGTCGGGTGTGAGGAGTTTCTGAACGAGTGTGTTGAACTGTATCGGGGTGAAGTTGATCTTCATACCGAGTTTCTTGGCGCTGTCAACGAGGATGTTACCGATGGCTTCACGGACGTTGTTACCGGCATTGGTCATGAGGTTGAATTCAACAACGTTGCCATCTTTGTCGACAAGTTCACCGTTTGCATTCCAGCTGAATCCACCCTTCTTGAGTTCGAGCCTTGCCCTGATGATGGAGTACTTGTAGGCGAACTTCTCGATTTCGGGATAGTAGAATCCGCTGGATGGGCTAACAGGTCCGTAAAGTGGTGAACCGAGACCATTGTAGAGGGTTTCGATCAGAGTGCCTCTGTCGAGCATGTAAACAAAGGCTTTTCTGAAGTGTTCATTTCTGAACCATTCTCTCTTAACAGGATCTTTGGTAACCCAGTTGAAGGCGATGAACTGGGAACCGAGTGCGGGTCCACCAACACCGACAACCCAGCCTTTTTCCTCGGCCTGTTCCTTGATTCTGGGGAAGTTTTCAGCTGTTGGACCGTAAAGGTCGATTTCGCCAGCCTCGAACTTCAACAGCTCGGTGTTGAGGTCGGGAACTATGAGATAAACAACCTTGTCAAGGTAAGGCAGTCTTACGCCATTTTTGTCGAATCTGTAGTAGTTGGGGTTCCTTTCGAGGACGACCCTTACACCTTCGGTGTACTCAACGGGCAGGAATGGCCCCATACCGACGATCTTATCGATATCGGCAACGGTCCAGGCTTCGGAGAATTTACCGTTCTCGACGGCTTCTTCGAGAACGTGTTTGGGAAGAATGCCGGTGTAACCGACCCATTTGAATCCCCAGACGTTCGGGACGCTCCATGTAAAGGAAATCGTGTAGTCATCAACGATTTCAACCACAGGGAGCTGGTCATTGGCGTCCATGGCTCCACCAGGTCCATTGGCAGTCATGCCCTCGACGAGAGCGACCTTTGTGAAGGTCCAGTAAACGTCTTCGATGGTGAAAGGTTCACCATCTGACCATACGATTCCCTTCCTGATCTGGAAGAAAACCGTCTTACCGTCGTCGGAGAACCACCATTTGGTCGCGAGAGCCGGTACGGTGGGCATCCCTTTGTTATCAGAGTTGAACAGAGAATCGCTGAAATAGCCAATGATGTCTGAGGAGCTTGTTTCCTGAGACCAGAATGGATTCAGAGTCTTGGGACCGGAAGTTGTAGAAAGATAGAGAGTGCCCCCGGGTTTCCCGTTAAAGTCCTCAATAACGTACTCTGGCTCGACGGCAACAATCATTGCGGCAACAAGGAACACCGCCAAGAGTACAAACAGTTTCTTCATGCTTTTTCCCCTCCTTCTTTAGAAGATGTGGAATAGAGATGACACGCAACATAATGGTTATCTGAAACCTTGAATAGTGGTGGATATTCTTTTGAACAGATTTCCATCTTATATTTACATCTTGGGTGAAAGAAACAACCGCTTGGCCTATTAATGGGACTCGGTACCTGTCCACCTATCAGTTCTTTCCTGTTCCTCTTTTTCTTTGGATCTGGAATCGGAGCAGCTGCTAGCAAAGCTTTCGTATATGGGTGCAAAGGATTGTCGAATACCTCTTCACTACCACCCTTTTCCACAATTTTTCCCAGATACATGACAGCAACTTCGTCGCTTATGAACCTGACCAGAGCCAGGTCATGGGAAATGAATACATAACCTGCGTTCAGTTTTTCCTGAAGTTCTTTTAATAGTTTAACAATCTGGGCCTGGACGGAAACATCCAGAGCTGATGTTGGTTCATCAAGAACTATCAATTCTGGATTGACACTGACAGCCCTCGCAATGGCGATTCTTTGCCTTTGCCCACCACTGAACTGGTGCGGATATCTATCGATATGATAAGGTTTCAAACCAACCTGGGTGAGAAGGTTTTTAACTATCTCAATAGCTTCGTCG
Source organism: Kosmotoga sp. DU53 (assembly GCF_001639905.1). NCBI lineage: Bacteria > Thermotogati > Thermotogota > Thermotogae > Kosmotogales > Kosmotogaceae > Kosmotoga > Kosmotoga sp. DU53. Next base: position 6,206 of record NZ_JGCK01000061.1, read on the forward strand.
ATATTTTGAGCTATTCCATGGAACAAAAGCGGTTCCGAGAGCATTTGTCCCACGGTCATTCTTGGGTTCAAGGAGGACATTGGATCCTGGAAAACGATCTGGGCTTTTCTTCTTATCTCGAGAAGTTTTTCTTTGCGATTAGCCGAAAGGATTTTAAGAACCTCTTTTGGATTTTCATTGGCTTTTTTATAGACGTCGTATATATGTTTTTCATGGGGTTGCAGATTCTTTCCACCATTGGAGAATTCTGGTCTTGAAAGGTATTTTTCTTTCAAATACTCCATGGCTTTTCTGGGTTTCATGAAATAGAAGGTGGTGTCCTCACCATCGATGATAATTTCCCCGTCAGTCAGGTCGTGAAGCCTGAGGATAGTTTTTCCTATGGTTGTCTTACCGCAACCGGATTCACCAACAAGACCAATGGTTTTTCCTCTGTCAAGATCAAACGAGACATCATCTACCGCTTTAACATAACCAACCACCCTGTCAATGAGAAAACCCTGTTTTATGGGGAAGTATTTTTTTAAGTTCCTCACTTCTAACAATTTCATTTAATTTCCTCCTTGACAACAGATACTTTATTAACAACAGGATTGAAACATCTAACAAAATGACCGCTTTCCACTTCCTCCAAAGGTGGCAGTTCTTTCCTGCATTTTTCTGTAGCGCGTTCACAACGTGGCAGGAATGGACAAAGTTTAGGAGGATTCATCATTACAGGTGGCTGGCCGGGTATTGGTGCCAATTCTTCCTGTTTTATATCGAGTCTGGGAATACAATGCAAGAGAGCGTGCGTGTACGGGCTCATGGGTTTTTCGAATATCGTTTCTGAAGGTGCAATTTCCATCTGGTAACTTCCGTACATGACGGAAACCTTTGTGGCAATCTCCGCAATTACCGCAAGGTCGTGGGTAATAAATATCATACCACTTTTGTATTGCTGTTGAAGATTTTTCATCAACTCGAGTATCTGTGCCTGAACGGTAACATCCAGAGCAGTTGTTGGCTCATCGGCAATAAGTATTTCTGGATTACAGGATAACGCGATAGCGATGACGACTCTCTGCCTCTGTCCGCCGGAAAGCTGGAAGGGATAATCATCGATCCTTTCTTCAGGTTTAGGAATACCCACCTGTTCCAAAAGACGGATCGCTCTTTCCCTTGCTTCTTCTTCGGAAACCCCTTCATGATGAACGATGGTTTCTATCATCTGGTCACCAATGGTGTACATCGGATCCAGTGAAGTCATAGGGTCCTGGAAGATCATACCGATATGCTTTCCGCGAATCCTGGAAAAATCCTCTTTTTTTAGTTTGGCTAAGTCCATGTATTCGGGATTCCCGTCCTTTGAAAATTCATCAGTGTAGAATAAGATTTCGCCTCCGGCAATGTACCCCGGCTTATCGATAAGACCAGCGATACTCTTTACAGTAACACTCTTACCGGAACCGGTTTCTCCGACGATTCCAAGGACTTCATTGCGGTACAGGTCGAAAGAAACATCTTGAACAGCTTTAACTGTCCCTTCGGCCATGTCAAAGTATGTCCTCAGATTCTTGACTGAGAGTATTGGTTTGTCACCCAATGGGATCACCTCATTACAGATTTTGGTTTGAAAAGAATTCCCCCGGAACAATTTACAGTATAATTATTACATAGAAAGGCATCAAATATCAAGTGGTGGGGGCGAGATGAGTGAAACAAAGGATTCTGATGACGTTTGATAAAAAGGATTTTTCTTTGTTATGCTTCGAAAAAGGGACATTGTATGTCGATGGTGAAGGTGGACAACTGGGGGATAGGGGGAAAATAGATGGTAATAAAATCCTTCAGGTTAAGAGAGTAGATGGATATCCTTGTGCCGTGATAGAGAAGAAAAATAATTACAGTACTGGTGAATTTGTTGAATTAGAATTGGATTTAGAGAGAAGGGTCGATATTGCTCAACAGCATACCGCACAACACCTGTTATCTGCAGTTGCACTTCGTGAACTTGATGCTGAAACAGTTGGGTTTCAAATGGGCGAAGAGTTTTCCACAATAGATCTCACCATCGGTTTGCTGGAGGATAAGATGAAACGTTTACTCGAAGATGTTTCTAACGATTGCATTTTGAAACTTCTTCCAGTGACGGTAAAAGAGGTAGATCCTTCGGAGATCTTTCGATACAACCTTAGAAAATCTGTGAGTGATAAGATACTGGAAAAGGCTGAAAAAATCAGGCTGGTGAAGATTGAGGGAATTGACGTAAGTCCATGTGGCGGATTTCATGTGAAGAATACAGGCGAGGTCGGGTTGCTTAAAATCCTTAAGGTAGAAAAGGTAAAAGGAAATCTTACGAGAGTATATTTTGTTGCCGGAAAGAGGGCTATCAGGGTTTTTCAAAATGAACATTCAATTCTAGGATCTCTTGGAAAACTTCTGACTTGTGGTTATCATGAACTGGTATCACGGACTCAATCAATTCTTGAAGATCTGAAAATTATGAACAACAGGATAAAAGGATATGTAGAGAGGATCGCTAAAGAAACAGCTAATAATTTATCAGAGAATAGTTCAGAACTTTTACTTTATGAAGACGATGAAGAGATACTTTCAATGATTCCACGTTTTCTCGATAAAGAGTGTTATATTTTCTTTGGTAAAGCAGGTGAAAAGATTATCTTAGCCTCAAAGGGTTACGACCTTACAATTCTTGTCAAAGAGTTAAAAAGCCGGTTTGATATAAAAGGCGGAGCTGGTAAAACCAGAGGGCAGTTTGTCTATTCGAAAGAGCTTGATGAGCTTATTGAATTTACCCTTCACTGGATGAAAGGAGAGAAATCATGAATCCGAAGATACCACCACATAGCAACGAAGCAGAGGAGGCAGTTATAGGTAGCATACTCATAGACCCTGATGTCATTCCAGATGTTATGGAGATCCTCAGGAGCAATGATTTTTATTCCATCAAACATCGCACCGTGTTTGCCGCAATAGAGGATCTCTTTGATCATGGAAATCCTGTGGATGTCGTCTCTATCATTGAAAAATTAAGGAGTCAGGGTTCTCTAGAAGATATTGGTGGAGAGGTTGAAATTATGAAGCTTGCCGATATCGTACCCACCGCAGCGAACGTTGTATATTATGCAAAGATAGTGAAGGAAAAGGCGTTGATGCGCGCCTTGATAAATGCTGGAAGTAAGATTGTAGAGGAAGCGTATCAAGCGGAGGATGTGGATCAGCTACTTGATGATGCTGAAAAGCGAATATTCAGGATAACGGAAAGTCATACATCCCGGACCTATGAAAACCTTGGAAAGGTTATGCATTCGGTTTTTGAGGATCTGGAAAAACTTAAAAATACAGCGGGAACGATAGAAGCTGGAGGCTTGATAACGGGGATTCCTACGGGATTCAGACAGCTTGACAAAATGACAACAGGTTTTCATCAATCTGATTTGATAATTATTGCGGCGAGGCCTTCGATGGGAAAAACCGCTTTTGCGTTGAATATCACGAAAAATATGGCGTTGAAGCACGACATTCCCGTGGCTTTCTTCTGTCTTGAAATGACAAAGGAGCAGCTCGCCCAGAGGCTCCTGTGTTCGGAAGCCAGCGTCGATCTTCACAAGGTGAGGACGGGTTTTCTCAGCAAGCAGGAGTGGGAGCTCCTTACGAATGCTGCGTCGCGTTTGTATAAATCAAAGATAGTGGTAGATGATGAACCATCCCTCGATCCCAGAACTCTAAGGGCCAAGGCAAGGAGAATTAAATCGGAATACGGCGTACAGGTTATCTTTATAGATTATCTTCAGCTTATGCACCTGAAGGGCCGTTCTGAAAACAGGCAACAGGAAATTTCAGAAATCTCCCGTTCTTTAAAGCTTCTGGCAAGAGAGCTCAATGTGGCGGTTGTTGCATTGTCGCAGCTTTCCCGTGCTGTCGAGCAGCGTGAAAATAAGAGACCGCGATTGAGCGATCTTCGAGAATCGGGGGCCATCGAGCAGGATGCAGATATGGTTATGTTTCTCTATCGTGATGACTATTACAAGAGCAAATCTGAGGTTCAGGATCAACCGCATGAGTCGGAGGTTATAATAGGAAAACAGAGAAATGGTCCTATAGGTACGGTGAAGCTGATATTCAATCCGAAAGTCGCGACATTTTTCGATGAAGTACCGAGTGAGTTTGTTGAGTGAGACGAGAGTCGCTACGCGGCTGAAGTGCTGGGCTACGCCCAGGAGGCTCACGACGTTGACGCTTGCGAGGCTGAGGCTTGCGGACGCTGATAAAAAAACGAGATTCGAGATCCGGGATCCGAGAACCGGTAGCCGCTGTGCGGCGGAAGTGCTGAGCTGCGCTCAGGAGGCTTGCAGACGCTGTGTTCGGCTTCGCCGGGGCTATGTGTGACTTTGTCACGGCCATGCGCAACTACGTTGCGGCCATAAAAATTGAGATCAGGTAACCGAGATCCGAGAGGAAGTGCGGTTCGCTAACGCGAACGAAGTGAATGTGGCTACGCCACAGAAGTGAGGTTGACTGTGTCAACGAAGCGAATGCATTTTGGTACTGATGATTTCCCGGATCTCGGGTTTTATTCAGCGTATGCAAGCCTCAATCTCGTGAGCGTCAGCCTCAGCAAGCGTCAGGAGCGAAGCTCCGCGCATTAATCAGTGAAACTCATTTCCAGCATCATTTGCGTCGGCAAATCCAAGCGTCAATGGTATTAGCCGTTCTCGGATCTCGGATCTCGAATTTCGACTCTCGGTTCTCGTCATTTAGAGAGGAGGTTACACAATGATTCACGCAAAGGATCTTACCAAGCGTTTTGGTGATCTTGTCGCTGTTGATCATGTTTCGCTGGATATTCCGGCCGGGCAGATATATGGTTTTCTTGGCCCTAATGGGGCTGGTAAAACGACAACGATAAAAATGTTAACAGGTATTTTGAGACCAACCGAGGGAAAGATTCGGATTCTAGGAATGGATATGGATAAAGATGAACTTGAAATAAAGAGACAGATAGGGGTTGTACCAGATGAACCGAAGATGTACGATAACCTTAAAGGATTCGAATTTGCGAGATTCATAATGGAGATATATCGTGTCCCAAAAGAAGAGACGGAAAGAAGATTTTACGAAATTTGCAAGGCCTTCAGCATCGACTACCTTGACAAATTTATAAGCGATTATTCTCATGGAATGAAACAAAAGCTCATGATGGCGGTAACTTTGATGAGACAACCCCGGGTCATCTTTCTCGATGAACCGACTGTGGGACTCGATGCCAGAAGTGCGAAGATTCTGAAACTGTGGCTCAAGAAGATGGCACAGACGGGTGCAACGATATTCTTGACCACTCACGTTCTTGAGGTTGCGGAAAAAATGTGTGACAGGATTGGAATAATAGACAAAGGCAGGTTGATAGCGCAAGGTACTCTGGAAGAGTTGAGAGAACTCTCCGGCGATAAAAAGTCAAGTCTGGAAGACCTTTTCCTGGAACTCACCGGTGGTAACGAATTCAAAGATATAATCGATCAGCTCGGAGAGTGATATGAAATGAACGATCTCTTGTTGCTTTTGAAATACAGGTTTCGAAACACCGGTTTCAGTAAGAATCGTGGAAAAAGGTCCGGAAAATTATGGGGCATCTGGTTCAACTTTATCATTCTTATAATGGCATTTGGTGTACCGCTTTTTCCTGTGGCACTGACAACTTTCGAAAAACTCTCAGCGTTTTCTGTTGCCTCTGGATTTAATATGGCCGATGTCTATTTTTCAGTTCTTTCTCTCGTGATGCTTACGATGGCAGCGATGAATTTTATTCCTTACCTATTGTACAGCTTTTACGATTGGGAAGAACTGCATTTTCTAATGGGATTACCGATCAGGCGCAGCACCATATTCTTTTATAAATGTACGGAAGCCTTCATAGGCACTTTTATGTCATTTGCCATTTATCTTCCAATTGCTGCAGCCTATGGATATTCCCGGAGAACAGCTGGTCTTGTTCTCGCAATTCCGGCTGCATTTCTGGGATTTGCCTTTGTGTTAGGGATTTCTCTCTTTATTTCGGCTCTGCTTACTTCAAGGATATCCAGAGCCATGGCAAAACGTATGAACGGGATCGTGATTCTTCTCAACGCGGGTGTTTTTCTTTTATTGTTGAATCTTCTCTCGGGAGAGGCTTTGAACGGAGAAACACTGTATAAGATGATAAATCTTGGACTCAATAGATTCCTTCCTTCAACATGGCTTATGAAAGCCACCAAAGGCGGGTTATTGGAATGGGTTTTCCTGTTTCTTTTTACTTTATGGTTATTCAGAATAGCAACGAGGATCTCTTCAGCGAATTTTTATGAACCATCGCATTCTAAGGTCAACAGCCAAAGAGCAGCTAAAGCACGAAAAATAGGGTTGTTGAAAAAAGAATGGCTCATTATGATGCGCAGTGAACACGCCGCTTTTTTTCTTCTATATCCGGTTGCTTTTTCTGCTATTATGCTGGTAACAACAAAGAACTTTTTGAGTGCCACTCTTTTCATGGTTATGATAGCTGCCTTTTATTCTTCACAGATGGTGATAATAAGCCTATCTTCCGAATTTCAAGCCTGGCCTTTGCCTTTTATACTGCCGGTGAACTTCAAAAAGGTCGTTAGAAGCAAGATATTCATCGTTTCCGGGATGTTCAGCGTACTTTACTCCATTATCGTTATTTTCTCGATTTTCTATATACAGCTTTCTATATTATTACTGTTCACGATTGTGGCTGCGATGACGACCTTTTACATCTCTTCCGCTCTTGGTGCAACGCTTTATATGACCTCGGGAGCATATCGATCCGGTGCACATAAAAGAAGGCTTGGCTTTTCTGCCACGCTTCTTCTTGAAATCTTAACCTTTGTTACCGGGGCTGGTAATATCATAGTTCTGGCGTTGTATATGCAATCACGCACAGACGCCATGATGAAAGAAACACTTTTGAGGTTTTTGAAAAGCGAGCTTTTGCTGAATACGCTTGGAGTTTCAATTCCTTTGGTTGTTTCTGTTATTGGTATAATTTGGGTTACAAGGTGTATTAATAAAGAATTGGATAAGCTTAAAGAAGGGAAGTGAGTAAAATGCAGGTTTCGCTTGAACAGTTACTTTCTGCTTTGATAGCAAAGGTCGATGCCCTTGAAGCAAGTGTGGATGATTTAAGGGTTCGAACAAATATCACGCTCAGGCTTCTTAAAAATCTCGGAAAAGAAGAAATAGATAGAGATACCGTGAAGAAGGCTGTGGAAGAGGAATTCAGAGTTTCAAAAGAAGCGGGGCTTATAGAAGATTCTGCAGATGTGGTGAAAATGATAGAGTCTTTTGCGGATGATATCTACAAATGGCTTACCGGTGACGTTAGAGAACTCAGAGAGAAGATGGATGAGTACAAAAGGAAACTTGAGGAAGCACTCATGTCCCAAAGCAAGGTAATCGATGTTGCTCCCGCTGACTTCGTCAAAAAGCTTAAGCCAAAAGGACCGAAAGATCCTGATGGTGGAGGGAAAATACTCTTTTAGAGAAATGAGGGGGCTTGGAAGGCCCCTTTTTTTGTTGATTAATCTTCCACGCTTTTTTTGAGTATTTCGTATCTATTGACGAAGTCTTTCATCCTCGAGTAGATCTGTTCATATTTCTGACGATTAGGATTATTTTCTGGAATTTTCTCAATCCTTTCTTTGCGGAAGTTTTTAAGCTGTTCTCGGTTCCATTGGTATGCTTCTTCATAAAGTGAGAGTATCTTTCTTTTTAGTCTTAACGCTTCGTTTCCTTTCATTTCCTGAGATAGTATAAGTAAAAGATCGAACGTGTTATCAGGAATACTCCAACGAGTTTCCTTCATATATCTACAAACGTAGAGTTCTTTTTCTACAATTTTGAGGATCTTATCTAAAGAGTCTTTGGGTCCATAGAGTAGAACTAGTTCTCTCGCATAATCACTGTAAATGTATTCCCAGTTATTAAAATATCTCCATGCACCGGGAATAAGTGAGATAGTCCTATCATAGATGTATTCAAATTCATCACGTAATTTCAAAGGAAGGTTTTTGATCCTCTCGATCAGTTCGTAAAGCTTTTTCCTGTCTTCTTTATTCAGGTAAGGTATCAGTTTTTTCAGTTCGGCGGTGACATCTTTTGCCTGAGTGAAAGCGTCAAAATATGTTCTGGCGGTATTTCGCATCACCTGGGCATCAGGTCCAAGCTGCATTGATAGTATGTAGTAATCGATAGCGTCCCACTTTGCCTGGAAAGAATACAAAATGCTGAAATTGATCTCGTTAAGTAATCGGGATAGATCAGCCCGGGTTAAAGCTTTGTTAAAGAGAATCGGGAATTCTTCGAGGAAAAGATGTCTCTGGGATCTTTTAAGCAAAGGTTGAACAATTTCTCTTGGTTTTTTGTATCCAGTCAAATATTCTGTATTCAAATCTTTGCCTGTAAAAGCGTCCTCTATCAGTTTTAGTTGAGCTTCGCGTGGTGAGTTCATCAATCTCAGTACGAAATCCTCTGTTCTATCTGAGGTTTTGAGGAAATCACCCATGAAGGCAGCTGATAGGTTGAATCCTCTGGAGAAGAACAGAGAGGAATCCAGGTTGGAGATCCCGCTATAATATCCTCTGATTGCTGCGTGTTGAGCCATCATCAAAGTGTCTGCGGCGGTTTTGAGCTTGTCTTTTATCCTATTTTGTTTGGTTGAGAATTCACTTTTGTGGCTTTCGGTAGCTATGAGATATAACAGGGTATCAGGAGCTTTGGGGTACGTTTCTTTGAGTGAATCGAGTTTTTGATTAATGTAGGTATCCGTTGCGAGATAGCTGAATTCCCCATCAAAGTTTTCGAGACTGTTTAAATCTCTTTTTATCTTTACAACTGAGTTCCTGAGATCAGGAATTTGGGCAGTGGCAGATATGTAGGTTTTATATCCTATGTAACCTCTGGTGAAGAAGGCTTCTGTGAGGTAGTTGCGTGACATCAGAACAGCCGCTATCAGGGAGATGACGATCATTAGCATTCCCGTCCATCTGTTGATAGAAATCTTTTTCAGTTGAAAACTGTTAGACCTAAATACCGGTGATAGCGCTGCTCCAGCAACCGTCACAGCCAGCAAAGCGTTCGGCATAAAGTGAGCCGGAAAGGATACCACGCTGTGCAAAACGATTACGCTGAAAGAACCAGCGAGTACGGAAAAGAGTAAGAGGAGGTCAAAATCCTTCAAACGAAAGATGATTCTGAAGTAATAAAGTACCAGTGAACCAAGTGCAAGTAGAACAAGAGAAAGGCCGATCAATCCGGTTTCTGCCAGTTGCTGAAAATATTCTCCGTGTGCCCTGATACTGTTTAATCCGGCGATGTACATATATCGGGGTTCTTCGTTGAGCACTCTTCCCATGTTCTCTGAAGAGAAATACTTGTAGCTCCCGAACCCCGTGCCCAGAATCTTTGAATTCTCCCATTGTTTTATGGCTGTTTTCCATAAAAATGTTCGAAAATCCGCAGCGCTTTTATTTGCGCTAGATGAGAGCCTTTCGGAGATACTAAAAGTGCCACGTGTAAATATCGAATCGGTCGAATAGCCATAAATAAGGAAAATAGTGATAACCAAAAGCACAACCAGTGAAAGGGGCCTTATCTTCGGCTTTACTTTTTTTTGCATTCCGGCGAGTACCCCTAGAAGAACCACCAGAAAGGCACCGATGAGCGAATAGTAAACACCCCTGGTTTGTCCGGCCAGCACAACGCTCAGAAATAATGCATAGGTGATGGTATAAAAAAGTACTCTCGCTCGTTCGTTTCTCCAGAGTCTTCGTGTTATTATCGCCAGATACAAGACGATTGGCAGCAGCATTCCCATAAGGTCAGTGGTGAAGTTGACGTTTCCAACCACTGAAGAGATATTCCCGCGCATCAGCGGTTGGCCCAATATGCCCCAGAAAATCGAGTTGCCGGTGTAAAAACCCAAAAGGGCATCAACAGCTATGATAACACCAAAAAGCACGAATATCTGAAGCAGCCACAAAATACCATTAACGGATTTTTCAGAGATATGTATTGAAAACAGGATAAGGACCAGGAGACTCAGTGAAAAACCCAGAGAGGTTGCAAAAGCTTCTGGAATGGTCCTTAAAAGCAAAAAACTCGATAGAATCCCATAAACAGCATACACGACCGCAAAAAAATGGGGAATAGATAAGGAAATACTTTGAGGTTGCTTAGAGAGCCGCATTCCTTTTGCGACGAAGAGGGCGGCTAAGAATACCGAGGCATAGAAAAACTTTGGAAGAGCCATATCCCAGGTTATGCCTTTAACAGCAAAAAGTGAAGATCCCGCGATGAAGAGCAAATAAAATAGCTTTTCCCCTTTTTTCATCAAATCACCCCCGACAGTTTAGGGTTATGAGATTTGCAGTGCCTACTTTGGGTCGCAGGGGGTGGCTGTAACGATGAAACGTCTCGTCCTGGGACCATCAAATTCGCAGAAGAAAACGCCCTGCCAGGTGCCAAGGAGCAGTTTTTTGGATTCAAAGGGTATAGAAAGAGAAGCCCCAACAAGGCTTGCTTTTATATGAGCATCAGAATTACCTTCCAGATGTTTGTAATTTCCTCGATAAGGAACGAGTTTTTTGAGGTAAGTAAGGATATCTCTTACCACCGACGGATCGGCGTGTTCATTTATTGTAACGCCAGCAGTAGTATGGGGTATGAAGACGAGAAGCACCCCGTTTGTTATATCTATTTCATGGAGGTATTCCTGGAGATATTGAGTAATCTCCACAAAACATTCCCTTTCAGGTGTTCTTATCGTATAAACTTTGCTCTTCACCATAGTCATCAATGGAAAACAACGTTGGTAATTATAACAACATACCCGTTGTGTTCTTCGAGCTGAACCTTTACATTCTCTTCTTTAACCTTGAATCTTTCGGCGACATAGATTTTTATTTGTTCTATCATATCTCTTTCGTTGTTTTTCAACAATTCGGCGGGAATGACCTCCTGTACGGGGACAGAATGACGCCTGCTGGCCACAATGGCTTGCAATCTATCTTTAGCTTCTTTTCTGCTTCCAAATTCCTTCTTTTTCTTTCTTCTGAACAGTCCAAAGAACATCCCTCTCAACCCCTTTTCAACTACGACCAAAGATTCGCTTTAACAGATCAAGAAATCCGAGACTCTGCTGACTGTGAAGATCCTTTTCTATGGAGATTAGTTCGCCTTTCATTCGTAGGGCGATGTTTTCAAAAACCTTTGCTATGCCTTCTCCCTGATTTCCGTTCAACACAACGGGAATTCCGCGGTTTGTAGCGACGATTACATCTTCGCTGTCTGGAATTATCCCGAGCAGATCAATGGCAAGGTTCTCCTGAATGTCCTCCTTGGTCAGCATATCTCCACGTTTCACCATCTGCACCTTGAAACGATTTATTACCAGCTTTATTCGGTCTTCCGTCATGCCAGCATTTTCAAGGAGACCGATTACTCTGTCTGCATCAGTAATGGCAGGGAGTTCAGGGGTGGTAACGATTATGGCATTTTCCGCCGGTGCTACGGCATTCCTGAAGCCACGCTCAATACCTGCTGGAGAGTCTATGATTATGTAATCAAACTTTCCGTAAAGCTCTCCAACTATCCTTTTCATATCTTCTGGAGACAACATTTCTTTTGTGGCTATCTGTGAAGCGGCAAGAAGGTACAAACTTTTCATTTGTTTGTGCCTGACGAGGGCTTCTGAGGCTTTAACTTTTCCGTTGACCACGTCAAGAATTGTATGCACAACTCTGTTTTCAAGCCCAAGGGTTATGTCCAGGTTCTTTAACCCTATGTCCGCGTCTATGAGGCACACCTTGTCCCCTTTTGCTGCTAACGCACAGCCTATATTGGCTGTGATGGTGGTCTTTCCGACCCCACCCTTTCCTGACGTAACGACATAAACTTTGGCCATGGGTACCTACCTCCAGAGAATAACTCTTTAATAGAATTATACATCATTTGTAGCAAGGTAAATCAAAATTCGCTAACACTGCTTACAATATAGCTTCTAAACTTTAGATAGTTTGATTCGTGCATACTTGTTAGAGCCGGATGATCGAAAGGTTGCCCGGCTGAAAACAGTAGTTTGCCAATCTTTTTTGAATCTTTGAATGCTTCCGTTATCTTTTCGAGCCATTCGGATTCGCGAATGAGCTGTGTACAAGAGGATGTTGCAAGGATTCCTCCATCTTTCAACGAACGAATAGCTCTCAGGTTGAGTTCTTTATAGGCTCTTAGCGCGTTGTGCTTTGCGGTTGCTGATTTCAACATCGCTGGCGGGTCGATGACTATCAACTCGAATTCCCCTATCTTCACATTTCTTATAAAATCAAAGGAATTTGCGTTTATCGTTCGAATTTTTTCTTTGAAGCTGTTTATCCTTGCTATCTCTTCAGCAACCGCTAATGCGCGTTCAGAATAATCAACGAGGATCGCTTCCCGTGCTCCACCTTTCAATAAATGGAATGCGAAGTTACCGGTGTATGAGAAAAGATCGAGAACCCTTCTGTCTGTGGAAAACTCTGACAGATTTTCAGCGTTGAATCTCTGATCGAGAAAAAACCCTGTTTTTTGTCCGTGTAGATCGGCAAGGAAGGTGATTTCATGTAGCTTAAAGGGTATTAAATTTGGCCCGTTTCCATAAAGCCATCCAGAATAGGGTTCTATTCCTTCTTTGGCAATGAAGCTGCCCTCAGATTTTTCGTAGATCCCTTTTGGATTAAAGAGTTCAATCAGGACGTTCACTATGGTTTCTTTGAATTTACTCATACCGAGGGTGGAGATCTGAACAACGAAAAAATCGGCGAATTTATCCACTATAAGCCCGGGCAATCCATCAGCTTCACTGTAAATCAATCTGAAAGCTCCCTTTTCTTTGAGCCAGCGGGTTCTGAGTGAATAAGCCCTTTGTATCTTGTCTTTGAAAAACTTTCTGTCTATGTTTACATTCTTCCTGGTCAAAAGCCTGACGCGTATCAGAGAATTCCTGTTGTAATAACCTTTACCCACAAATTGACCGGAGTAAGTGAATACTTTGACCAGAGAACCGTTTTCACATGAAGGCTCTTCTGCTATCTCGTTTTCGTATATCCAGGGATGGCCGAAGGCAATTCGTCTTTTTATTTCTTTTTTTAGTTTTACTCTGTATTCTGGCACTTTCTCACCTTTTTATAGAGGTTTCTATAAAACTCGACATCGAACTCACCCGGGGTTCTTGCATTGTGTGGAGCTCTGGCAGCTTTTTCCGCCCAGCTTTCCAGTTCATCGTCTGAGAGTTCTATCTTATATTCGTTTACCCCGAAAGAGTTCAAGAAAGCTTCGAGTTCGTTCAGCGACTCAAAGGGGTCAATGGCATTTTTGACTCTATCCGGATCTGATTCTTCGACTTTTCGAAGCACTTCTACCAGAAAAACGGCATTCGCTATGCCGTGTTTTATCCCTCTTTTACTGGATAAAGGGTATCCTGCGGCGTGAACCACTGTTGTCCCTGTGTGAGCTATTACTATTCCTGCAAGCATCGCGGCATATTGCAATAAAGACCTTACAGGGATATCTTCCGGGGTGATTGTTGCATTTTTCAGATTGTTTTTGATGAGTTCATTTGTGACCCTGGAATGGTTTTTAACGATAGGGTTAACGGCGTTGTTCAACAGTTCGCCTTCAATAGAATGGGACAGGGCATCTAGAGCGGTAGCTATGGTAGTTTCTTCGGTCATTGTTATCGTGTAGCGGGGGTCGAGGAAGGAATACATCGGGAAGGCATGAGGTGTGGCAAAGCCTTTCTTATTGCCTTCGTCGTCCGTTAGAACAGAATACTGGGTGACTTCACTTCCTGTACCAGAGGTTGTAGGGATTGCGACAACAGGCAGTGAGAAAAGATAACTCTCGCGATCGTAAAGATCTTCCACTTTAAGATCAGGATCGGTACCCATTATGGCCATAGCTTTCCCGGCATCTAATGGGCTTCCGCCACCAATGGCGATGACAAAATCACAATTTTCTTTTCTCAGAAGTTCGGTGCCCTTTCTCACCGTTTCAAAGGACGGGTTTTCTTCCACCCTATCAAAATGTATGTAAGGGATCTTCAATTCAGTCAAAACCTTTATAATGTCGTGCAACGCTCCTGATAACCTTGCAGAACGCCTTCCGGTAACTATGAGAGCTTTTGCTCCGCATTCCTGCACCACTTTTCCATGTTTCTCAACAACTGTTTCACCGAAAAAAACATGTGTTGGTAAATAATAATGCCACATCGAACTCACCTCCCCCGGTTCAATCCAGGATTTTATTTATGAGTTTTATTGATCTGTCAACGGTTTCATCTAATTTCTCTAGATAGGTAGCCCTTAACTTATCAAAATCATACCTCAAAGCGCCGTTTATTGCGAGGACGATACTCTCAAGACTGTTGTTAAAACTAAAACAATAATCATTTACCAGAGAACTCACAAAACGGTTGGTTTTTCTGTTCTTTTTCCAGACAAAGGGTGTTCCCTGCACTGTGGCCAGTATGGCTCCGTGGAGCCTTTCGGTCACAACGATTGAGGCTTTAGACAGTAGCTCCATAACCCCATCTATATTCTGAGGTGGCCTTATAATCTCCATTCCGTTGTTAACAGCATAATCTTCAAGTTCCATCTGCTTTTGCGAATCGTGGCTATTGTGAAATCCCACCGCACATAGCTTTCTGTACCCGAGATATTTTAGCGCTTCAACAACCTCTGAAGCAGAGGTTCCTGATTTCAAGACTGTGAATGCCAGTTCAGGATCTTTCTCGTGATTGGGAGTTATCAGTTTTTTCTTTAAAAGGTAGTAAGGCCCGTAATCGGTTCCCATCTGATAATTCTTTGAAAATCTTCTTGCGTAACGGTAAGAGACCTTATCGCGAATCACGCCATAGCTTCTCTCATTGCCTAAGATTTTTTTCAGGTGTTTTCTATTGCGCTGCTTGTGAATAGGGCCAAACCCCTGTGATAAAAACGCAAGCGAATTTTTTCTTTTTAAGGTACGCTTCGCAATGAAATGATAATAGAGAAAACTTCTGGTACTCGTTTCATCCTGAAAAAGATTACCCCCCCCAAATATAGTACAGCAGGAGCGGTGAAAATAACGTTCCAGGGTATAAGGGTTATACCTTGGAATCACCTTGATTTTCAATTCTTTCGGAAAGCTTTTTCTTAACTTTTCTATATTTTTCGGTGCCGGAATATAGATTTCATTTTTGACATTAGCCTCTTTCAGGATCATCAGGGTAGAAAGTAATAAAAGATCATCACCAAGGTTGTCATGACCGTAATAACCCATCAGAATTATCCCGCTTCGTTCTAAAGTATTCACGCTCAACCCTCCAAGAGTTAACGTCAATATTTTAACATAGAGAAAGAAGACCGTATGCTGTGCTAAAATTTATTTGACAGCAAAAAAAGGAGGAGATACGATGGATAGACAGGAGTTTATCAGCAAACTGGTAACCAGGAACGATACAAAAATAGTTTTGCTCGTTATGGATGGTGTTGGAGATTTACCTGTGAACGGTAGGACACCTCTTCAGGCTGCTCGTACACCAAATCTCGATGCGCTGGCGAAGAAATCTGAACTTGGACAGGCCGTTCCGGTAATTCCAGGTGTTACACCAGGGAGTGGACCGGGACATCTCGGACTTTTTGGATATGATCCGATAAAGTATCAGATTGGAAGGGGCATTCTTGAAGCACTTGGTTCTGACGTCGAAGTTGGTGAAAAGGATCTTGTGGCACGTGCTAACTTTGCTACCATCGATGGGGATACCGTTGTTGATAGAAGAGCGGGAAGGCCGGCAACGGAAGAAAGTGCAAAGGTTGTAGAAAAACTTGCGGAAGAAATAAAGAAAATAGAGGATATAGAGATATCGCTTTATCCCGGTAAGGAACACAGATTTGTTGTTAAGTTCACTGGTGAGGGGCTGGATGAAAGGATTTGCGATGCGGACCCACAAAAGACGGGACTTCCAATAGTGTGGGCTGAAGCCCTCGTACCGGAAGCAGAAAAAACCGCCAGAGTTGTCAATGAATTTCTCAGGAGGGTAAAGGAGATTTTGAAGGATGAAGAAAAAATGAATTTTGCTCTTTTGAGAGGATTCTCAAAGTACCCGCAGATCCCCAATTTTGAGGAGGTTTACAAGTTAAGGGCTGCTGCTATAGCTACATACCCAATGTACAGAGGGCTGGCAAAACTTGTCGGCATGAACGTTGTTGCGACAGGTACAACGATTAAAGATGAGGTAGAAACCCTCAAAGAGATCTGGAACGATTATGATTTCTTCTTCTTTCATGTAAAGAAGACAGATTCTTACGGTGAAGACGGTAACTTTGAATCGAAGGTTCACGTTATTGAAGAGGTTGATGATCTGCTTCCAGAAATTCTGGCTCTGAATCCTGATGTTCTTGTTGTAACGGGTGACCATTCGACACCCGTACCCATGAAAGCACACAGCTGGCATCCCGTTCCATTTATGGTTTATTCCGGATACGTTCGTGCGGGTGCCAGTGAAAAGTTCGATGAGTTTGAGTGTGCGCGTGGGGTTATCGGTACCATATATGCGGTTGATGAGATTCCATTGATGCTTGCCCATGCCATGAGACTTGAAAAATACGGAGCGTAAGGGAGGAGGTATCCTCCCTTGCCTCTTTTTTTCCTTTTTCTTTCACTTGCTTTTGGGGTATCTTCTGGAATTTCGATGCATTTTACGCTCTGGAGTACCACAGCGCTCTTTTTTCTTTTTGTAGCTTTTCTTTTTATTACCCGAAAAAATAGGCTGGTTGTTTTTATTTCCGTGTTTTGGTTATTTGGTATACTTCTTGGATACAGTACTTTCCCGGTTTTAGAGAATTCGCAGGTTGAATACGTTGGAATCGTGGAGAAGGTTGAATGGGAGAGAAGTGTCGTAGCCTCTTCTGGATATATGCTCGAAGAAGGTTCATGGAAGAAACTTCGCATACCTGTAAAAATAAAATTGCCGAAGTTGAGAAATTATCAAAAAGCACCGGAAGACAGGCAGGTTATCTGGGTTGCCGGAGAGCTTCGTAAGGTCAATAGGTATCCTTTCTATGAAATCACCGCTGAGATTTTCGGAGTTGCACCTTCGTTTGGGCCTGTGGATAGACTTGCCGGTAACACCAGAGAATACTTTGAACGCAGACTAACAGGGGCAGGGATTAATTCGGCGATTCCTTTCGCTTTGTTTCTTGGGAATAAGAGCAAGCTCTCCTATGGTCTAAGGAAGGCTATAAATGATCTCGGTCTCTCGCATATTTTTGCCGTCTCGGGAATGCATGTGGGAATTTTTTATCTTATAACGGAAATGCTTCTTGCAGTGTTTTTGTTGCCAAAAAGGTTTAGGCTACTTACCGTTGTGCTCCTGCTTTTACTTTATATATTGTCAACAGGACCATCGATTTCAGCGACAAGGGCATTCCTTGTTTTCGCACTGTACAGTTTTTTTGCCTGTTTGGATTATCCTCAACATCCCTTGAACATTCTCGGATTTGCTGGTATTCTGATGCTGGTTCATTCTCCAATAATAATAGCTTCGGTCGCTTTTCAACTTAGTTTTGTAGCTACCGCCGGGATTCTCATTTTGCTTCCCATACTTATGGCAGGGAATTCGGGGCTCTTTAAGGGGATGGTATCGGTAAGCATTGCCGCACAAATAGCAGTATTTCCTTTGACTGTGGTGACTTTTGAAGCTGTACCTCTTTTGACTATTCCATTAACAATCGTCATGGTACCTTTTTTTGTTTTCCCGATATTCGTCGGTCTGATTTTGACCATCGTTTTTTCATCACTAAAAATAATCCCCCTTGCAATCATAACAGCAAAGGGGGTAAATTTTCTGTCTTTGTTTTTTGAAAAAGGGCTTCACAAAATTTCAGAGCTTGGACTGATAGTAACTGTACCTTTTCCGTGGTCTTATTTTGTGGCGTTGTTAGTCTCTTATTCTTTGTTTGCAATACTCTTCTGGCATTCAGAGCAAAGCCCGTAAAACTTAAGTTGGTGGTCGGTTATTTTGAAACCGGTTTTTTCCTCTATGAGATTCTCAAGACCATCGAGAAGATCTTCCGGAAATTCGATAACCTTACCGCAGCTGTTACATACCAGGTGGTGGTGATGATGTTCACCTTTATCGACGAGCTCGTAACGAACCACACCATCACGAAAAACGATTTTTCTGAGAAGGCCTACCTCCGTTAAAAGTTCCACCGTTCTGTAAACCGTAGCCTTACTTATTCGAAGCCTTCTTTCAAGCACCTTTCTGTAGACTTCCTCGGCGCTCATATGTTCTTCTCCGGATTCCATGAAAGCTTTCAATATCAACTCTCTTTGGGCGGTCATTCTTTGTTTTCTCTTGCGCAACTCACTTCTAAGAATGTCTTGCTTCACTTTCAAAACCTCCCTGCCAAAACTGTTGGTGAATAAGGATCATCAGATTCATTTTACATGAGTTCATTTACAGAGAGTAGGTAATATGTTACAAAATATCTACATCAAAGGTTTGATGTCAACCTTCCAGCCGGTTAATTTTGCTGCAAGCCTGGCATTTTGACCACCTTTTCCAATTGCGAGTGAGAGCTGTGTGGGAGAAACATAGACAACGGCCTCACGGTTTGCGGAACTGACTATTTTAACCTCCACGGCTGTGGCTGGAGCTATTGCATTACCGACGAATTCTGCCGGATCGTCGCTCCATTTTAATATGTCAACCTTCTCAGGCCTTATTTCGCGCAGAACCTCTGCGATTCTGACCCCGCCTTCACCAATGCAGGCTCCTATGGGATCTACTTTGGGATTGGTAGATGCAACGGCAACCTTTGTCCTGATACCTTCTTCCCTTGCGACGGCTTTAACCACCACATCACCGCTCTCGATTTCTGGAACCTGGAGTTTTAACAACTCCACTACGAACTCTGTCCCTTTTCTGGTAACGAGAATCTTTGGACCTTTCGTTGTTCTGACGACATCTACTACGAATACCTTTATAAAACTGCCTGCCCTGAGCCTCTCGCCGGGAATCATTTCGCGGGTAGGAAGCCTTGATTCAAGTTTTCCTATTCTTATGTCAGCCCAGTTTTCGGTTACTCTGAGTATTTCTGCTGTGGTGACGGAACCTTTAAGTGCAGAATACGTCTGGAAAAGATTTTCCTTCTCCATTTCCCGAATTTTCTGAATCAAAACCTGTCTGGCCGTTTGAGCGGCTATTCTCTTGAATTTCTTTATATTGAGCTTTCTGTAGACATAACCATCGATCTCAGCATCAGAATCTATCTTCTTAGCTTCTGAAAGAGTGATCTCACGATAAGGGTTCTCAACTTCGTCAACAACCTTTAATTTTTCATATATGGCGATATCACCGGTGAGACGGTCTATCCTAACTTCAACCTCATTTTCGGTGCCAAAGTTTTTTCTATAAGCGCTCTGGAGTGCTTTTTCAAGAATACTGATAACTTCGTCTTTTTTAATATTTTTTTCTTCTTCAAGTTGTTCCAGCGCTTCCAGAAGATTGAGATTCATCTTCTGCACCTCCCAAGATTACCGTTCAAGTCTCAAATTTGCTTTCTTTATCATTCTGTATTCAACTTCAAATGTCCTGTTGCTGTCAGCCTCGATTATGGTCACGAGGTCTTCATTGGCATTAATTAGCTGGCCTACAAGCACAGAACGGTTTTCCAGAGGTTCTTTTAACACGATCTTTACGGATTTACCGGTGAATCTCATGAAATCCCCGGGTTTTCTGAGTTCCCTTTCAGCACCTGGTGATTCAATCACCAGATTGTAAGAAGAGCTTATTATTTCGGTTTCGTCAAGCTTCTTTTCGAATGCGCGAGAGAAATTTTCGCAATCTGAGATCGAAATATAACCGTCTTCTTTATCTATCGCAACTGTCAGAACCGCTCTTCTTCTTCCCTTACCAAAGGTCAGTTTGTATATCTCGTATCCCAACTCTTCTGCCACTTCTTCAGCTAGCTTCCTCAATTTTTCCGTTAGCTCATACATCCCATCCACCACTTCCATACTAATAAAAATAGAGGGCACAAACAGCCCTCTCCCTTAGGGAGTATTCACTAATTTAATTATATACATTTCCTGGTTATCAGTCAAGCGAAATGTATCTGAATTTATAGATAGTTGTTAGAGCTTATCCTCCGGCTGCTTTTCCCGGGATAATCCGCAGCTAACACGGTGTGATGGTTTTCCTTTCTGGTGTATAATTTATTTGAAGGAGGTGGTACGATGAAACAACTGATGGTGACGCTTCTGGTTATTGTGATGGTTGTTATAGGCTTTGGTAACTATCTCTATATAAACCCTATTGGACCAACGCTCGTTCCAATAGCACGTTTGATACATGATTCTCCAGACGGAAAGACGATCGCTGAAGGCTTTTCCATTGAGTTCTGGAAAACCGTTGATCAGGCTTTAGCACTCGTGATAAGTGGAAAAGCCGATTTTGCTCTTCTTCCCGTCACTATCGGTGCAAAACTTGCTGCAGAGGGTGTTCCGATAAAACTCGCGGCAGTTTCCATGTGGGGCGGTTTTTATTTTGTTTCCCGTAATGAGCCTATTGAAGGTGTTGAAGATCTATTGGGAAAGGCTGTTTACACGCTTCATGCCCCCGGACAAACGGCGGATGTTATACTGCGTGGTGTACTTGAAAAACTGGGGTATGAGGTGAATAAGGACATTAGGATCGTTTATGTGGCGGGACCAGAAGCGTTGCAATTATTCGCTGCCGGAAAAGCCGATATACTTTTGCTTCCTGAACCTTTCGCTTCTTTAGCCCAGGCCAAGGTGAAGGGGTCTATTAAATCCATGAGTATCGATGAATTGTGGAGAATTCTGAGCCCTGGAAATGGTCCGATACCGAGTTCCGGGATCTTTGTTAGAAAAGATGTGGACCCAACCGTTGTTGATCTATTCCTTCTTCTTTATAAACAATCTTTGACCCTTTCTCTTCAGGATCTGGAGCTCACCGCGTCGATTGTTTCCGAAGCGATGGGTGGATTTCCCGTTCCAATATTGAAGAAGTCCTTTTCAGGAATAGACTACGAATTCAAAGCAGCTTCTGAAATAAAAGATGAAGTGGTTTCCTATCTGGAAACGTTAAGAGAACTTGATGAATCTTTAGTTGGTGATTTAAATTTTGACGAGTTTTTCTATGAGAAATAGTCAACTTGGCCTGTTTGCAGCTATATTGATAATTCTTGGGATCTGGGAGCTTGCATACCTCGCGGTAGGCAATTCCCTTTTGCTTCCAGGACCAATTACAACCTTCAAAAGGCTGGGAGAACTGTGCACGAACCTTGAGTTTTATCTCACGGTTTTCACAACCTTTTCAAAGGCAGTTCTTGGTTTGGCTCTAGCTCTTATCGCTGGCGTGCTCGCTGGTTTTTCCATGGGGCTCTCCAGGACGATATATACGCTTTTTAGGCCCCTGGTGATTGTCATGCAGTCTGTTCCAATCGTATCGTGGCTGGCTTTAGCGGTGTTGTGGTGGGGTATTGGTTTCAGGTCACCTGTGTACATAGTTTTTCTCACACTTTTTCCGATTATCACATTGAATATTGTTGAGGGTGTACGTAACGTAGATGTCAAGCTCGTTGAAATGGCAAAGGTTTTTTCGGTCAGTAAATCACGTATTTTTAAGGACATTTATTTCGGGTCGACCTTACCGTTTATAGCTTCGTCTTTGAGAATAAGTGTTGGTGTTATGTGGAAATCCGTTGCTGTGGCTGAATTTATGGTAGGAACTACCGGTATAGGAAGGAAAATATTCGACGCTAAATCGTACCTTGAAACCACTGATGTCTTTGCTTATACCCTTGTTCTGGTGATTCTCGGGATATTGAGCGAGAAGATGCTCGATCAGTTTGCGAAAAGGACTTTTAGGTATGTTGATAAAAGCTGAAGGTGTATCAAAGTCTTTCGGGAATAATCAAGTGATTCAGAATTTGTACCTCTCCGTTACTGAGGGGGAATTTTTATCCGTACTAGGGAGCTCGGGATGCGGTAAAACGACCCTCTTGAGGTTACTGGCCGGGATTCTAAAGCCTGATTCCGGGAGGATTGCAACGAATCGCTCGAGGATAGGTTTTGTTTTTCAGGATGATAGGCTGATTCCGTGGAAAAATGTTTTGTACAATGTTTCTCTGGTGTCTTCCGAAGAAAGAGCGAAAAAGATGTTGAAAAGGGTTGAGCTTGCAGATGCGCTGTACAAGTATCCCGGCGAATTGAGCGGTGGAATGGCAAAGAGGGTTAATCTTGCGCGTGCCCTGAGCTATAATCCTGAAATTTTGTTTCTGGATGAACCTTTTTCTTCTTTAGATGTGGTAACCAGGGAAAAGATGATGGAATTAATTGCCTCGCTCTGGAAGGAAGTGAATTTAACAATAATCATGGTTACCCACGACCCGCTTGAAGCTGCTGAGCTGTCCACCAGGGTTGTGGTATCTTCGAAGGGGTTCAAAAGGCTTCAAGAATTTGAACTCGGGGATCCAGGTGGAAGAACCTTTGAAGAAAATGCCAGAATTTCAAAGAAACTGCTCGATTCGCTAAGGAAAGTGTCGGATTTTGTTCAATAAAACGTCTAATAAACGCAACCCCGTTGTTGTAGCATTGCAACGCTGAAGATTTGAAAAGAGGGAGAAAGACAATGGTGAAAGTGACGGAACTTTTAATAGACTTGAATTCCTTTGAATCGAGAAAAGAGATCGATGTGGCTTTTGATAATCCTTTTGCTGAAATCAAATGTAGCACGCAGATAGTGGTGCATGCAGTTCTTTATAAGACCAGGGATTCAGTTGTACTGACTGGTGATATCCAAACAGTGGTGATTGACAAGTGCGCACGGTGCTTGAAGGATGTCGAAGTACCAATAAATGGAACACTTGAAGCGGTATATATACCTTTTAATAAGTACATAAAAGAAATAAAAGATGGCCCGGTAGATAATCTTGAAAACACTTTGCCGTTAAAAGAGGAAGTATTAGACTTGTCAGATCGAGTCATTGAGGCTATAATAGTGGAGATACCGCAGAAGGTTCTTTGTGTGGAAGACTGTAGAGGGCTCTGCCCAGTTTGTGGAGTTGATTTGAACGAAAATCCGGATCATTTCTGTGAAGGTAAGGAAGAACCGAGTGATAAGTGGCACTCGCTTCTTGGTGAATTGAAAAAGAATATTGTTGATAATAATTCTGACTGGGAGGGATAAAAGTGGCTGTACCCAAGCAAAAGCGTTCGCGCTCCAGGACACATCATAAGCGTGTGAAGATCTATAGGCCTATAAAGGTCGCTGTTTCTGTTTGCCCGAATTGTGGCGAACCAAAGGAACCTCATAGAGTTTGTCTGCACTGCGGATACTATGGAGGCAAACAAATACTTGAAATAGGTGAATGAATATGTCAGGGATAAAAATAGCCCTGGATGTATATGGTGGAGATCTGGCGCCCGATGTAAACATCGATGGCGCCATTTTAGCTTTGAAGGGGCTGAAAGATCTTGAGATTACGCTGGTAGGCAAAAAAGATGAGATTAATAGATTGTTGGAGAAAAGAGGTTTTGCCAGCGAACGCTTGAGTATCTATGATGCTCCGGACGTTTTTGGAATGGCCGAAAAACCATCCCAATTGTTGAGAAAGAGGAATTCATCACTTTTCAAAACTGCTGAACTTGTCAAGAAGAACGAAGTCGATGCCATGGTATCCGCTGGAAACACCGGTGGGGTTCTTGTGGCCGGCCTTTTTGTTGTGGGCAGGATTAAGGGAATCGAGAGAGGGGCCATTGCTGTTCCCATATCCAGCAAAAGAGGTTTTACTGTGCTCCTGGATTGTGGCGCGAATCTTGAGGTTCGACCGGGGCATCTGAGAGATTTTGCTAAGATGGGGTTCGAATATGCAAGAATTCTCGGGAAGGAGTCCCCACTGGTAGGGTTATTGAACGTTGGTGAGGAAGAGGAAAAGGGCACGGAGTTAGTAAAAGAAGCCTTTGGAATGATAAAAGAAGCTTTAGGTGAAACCTTCGTTGGAAACGTTGAAGGAAGAGACATCCTTTATGGTAATGTGGATGTTGTGGTAACCGATGGGTTTAAGGGAAATGTTGCTATGAAGACAATAGAAGGAACCGCCAAATTCATAGGGGATCTTCTTAAGATGCATATAAAACAGGCTGGAATATTGGGGCTGCTTGGAGGATTGCTTCTGAAGGGGGCTTTCAATAATTTGAAGAAGAGCCTGGATCCGAGGATCTATGGGGGAGCATTTATTCTCGGGGTCAAGGGTGTTGTGGTAAAAGCACACGGGAATTCTGATGCGCTGGCGATTTCAAATGCCATAAAAGTGGCTTGTAACGGTGTCAAAGGCAGACTCGTGGAGAAGTTGGAAGCACGATTTGGGAGTGAATAGGTGTGTGCGGGATAGTTGGGATAGTTGGTAGAGAGTTCTACCTGGAGCAACTCATGAAGGGGCTTAAGAAACTCGAATACAGAGGATACGATTCTTCAGGTGTGGCTTATGTTGAAAACGGGGAACTTATTATAAGGAAAGCCGTTGGAAGGATAGCTGCTCTTGAGGAGAAACTTGGAAAGGAAAACAAAAATAAGATACCTATTGGGATAGCACATACGCGCTGGGCCACACACGGGATCCCATCTGATGTAAACGCTCATCCACATATAGACTGCTCCGGCAAACTTGCTGTGGTTCATAATGGGATTATAGAAAATCATACGGAATTAAAAGCAAGGCTTCAGAGAAAAGGGCACGTTTTCAAATCTGATACGGATACGGAGGTTATTGCACACCTTATAGAGGAGCATTTTAATGGGTCTCTCCTTGATGCCGTCAGACATGCGCTTGTGGACCTTGAGGGTGCTTATGCCATAGCGGTGGTTCATGTGGACGTTCCGGATAGAATTGTTGCCGCACGAAAGGGAAGTCCTCTTGTTGTTGGTGCGAATGGCGATGGTGCATACCTCGCATCCGATGTTACTCCATTGCTACATTACATACGGGATGTTTATTTCATAGAGGATGGAGATGTGGCACTTCTGAGTGCAGGCGAGGTCAAAATTTTCAGGACTGATGGCACACGTGTTTCCAGACCTTTAACTCATATAAATTGGACGGAGGATGCTGCGGAGAAAGGCGGATATCCTCATTTTATGTTGAAAGAGATCTTTGAAGAACCACAGGTTATCAGAAATGCCATAACCGGAAGAGTAAAGAACGGGAAAACAATTATAGCGGAACTGGAATCGATAGCCGATAAACTCAAAACCACCCGTAATGTGCAGGTAGTTGCCTGTGGCACCAGTTATCATGCCGGGCTCGTTTTCAAGAGATTTCTTGAAGAATATGCGGCGTTGAATGTTGAGATCGATGTGGCTTCAGAGTTCAGATATAGAAAGATAAAATTCGATGAAGATACCATCGTTGTCGCTATATCCCAATCGGGAGAAACAGCTGATACCCTTGAAGGGATTAGAATCGCAAAGGCTAGAGGTGCTACGATAATCGCGGTGACGAATGTTGTTGGTTCAACGATTTCTCGTGAAAGTCATGCTGTTGTTTATCTCAACGCGGGACCTGAAATAGGCGTCGCCGCAACGAAAACCTATGTTTCTC
Organism: Kosmotoga sp. DU53; assembly: GCF_001639905.1. NCBI lineage: Bacteria > Thermotogati > Thermotogota > Thermotogae > Kosmotogales > Kosmotogaceae > Kosmotoga > Kosmotoga sp. DU53. The sequence continues at coordinate 31,906 of NZ_JGCK01000061.1, forward strand.
AATTGACAGTTTTGTTATTGATAGCCAGTTATATCGCCCAGCTCCGAGGTTTCGGGGATAAAAAGCTGATGCAGATAGTAAATGAAATCGAAGGTATGCCAACGATATTTGAAAGCATTCTCGCTACTTCAAATGACCTGACCCGGGAACTGGCGAAGGAGTACTTCGATTACATTCATTTCATGTACATAGGGCGTGGATACGGTTATCCGAGTGCACTTGAAGGCGCGTTGAAACTCAAAGAGATAAGTTACATCCATGCATCAGCTTATCAGGCTGGTGAGCTGAAACACGGGCCTATCGCGCTTTTAGATAGGAAGTTTCCGGTGTTTGCAATTGTTCCTGATGATTCGTTGAAAACTAAAACCCTTTCAAACATAATGGAGACCCGTGCGCGCGACGCCAAAGTGGTAGCGATTTGTACTGAAGGCGACCAGGCGGTTGCGCGTATAGTTAATAGCAGAATTGAGGTTCCGAAGGTATCAGAGCCGTTGTATCCGCTTGTTATGTCGCCCTATCTACAGTTGTTTGCTTATCATGTTGCTGTTATGCGCGGCCATGATCCGGATAAGCCGAGGAATCTCGCGAAAAGCGTAACCGTTGAATAAAAAACATAACCCAACAAATCGGGAGGTGACCTTTTGGACGGGAATATAAGAGAGATTGTAAAGATTCTTTATGACAAGGAGGCAGCGGATATCGTTCTTTTGGACGTTTCTGAAGTCTCTAACCTTACGAGTTATTTTGTAATAGCGACCGCTAACTCCGATCCGCATATGGAAGCGTTGAGAGATGGAATACTCGATTTCTTAGAAAAACATAACGTTCCTGTAATTTATTACGATAAGGGTAAAGGCTATGATTGGATGGTAATAGATTGTGGTTATTTTATCGTGCACATCTTTAGCAATAGAGGAAGGGAATTTTACGCACTTGAAGATCTCTGGTTGAATGCTAAACGGTATGATGTTGAAGAAATAATCTCTTTGTGAGTTTCAATTCACACGACCGATAATTGGCTGGTCTCGGTGCCTAAGGGTCGATCAGCCGGGGTCGGAGGGAGAAAACCAAAAGTGGAGGTGTTTTTGTGGCAGTTGTAACGATGAAACAGCTTCTGGAAGCAGGTGTCCATTTTGGGCACAGGACCAGAAGATGGAATCCGAAGATGAAACCCTACATCTATGGCGAGAGAAAGGGCATTTATATCATTGACTTGCAGAAAACCCTGAAGCTTCTCGACCAGACTTATGACTACGTTAGAGAAAGAGCCCGTGAAGGGGCTACGTTTATGTTTGTTGGAACCAAGCGCCAGGCTCAGCAGATCATCGAGAATGAAGCCAAACGTTGTGGTGCGGCGTACGTAAACAACCGCTGGCTCGGTGGGCTTCTCACCAATTTCACAACCATAAGAAAGAGAATAGAGGTTTTGAAGCAGTACGAAGAGATGGAAATTAGCGGAGAACTTGATGCACTTCCCAAAAAGGAGCAAAGCAGGATCAGGAAGAAGTTAGAAAAACTGAGAAAGAATCTTAATGGTGTCAAAGATATGGAACGAATTCCTGACGTTATCTATGTTGTTGACCCGAAAAAAGAGGAAATCGCTGTCGCTGAGGCCAACAAGCTTGGGATAACAGTAATCGGGATAGCTGATACCAACTGCGACCCGGATGTTCTTGATTATCTGGTGCCAGGCAACGATGACGCTATCAGGGCTATTCAGCTTATCACCCGAACCATAGCCGATGCGATTCTTGAAGGCCGGGAAGGTATGAACCTCTCAGAGGAAGCTGCCGAGGTTGTCGAAGAGACAAAAGAAGAACCAGAAGAAAAAAGCGTTGAAGAAGAAAAGGTCGTTGAGGTCGAGGTTTCGGAGGCTTCCGATGATGAAACGCAAAATAGCAAAGAAGAACTCTGAGGATTTCTGAAGATGGTAAAAGCGACGGCGTGGATGCCGTCGCTTTTTTGTAACGGTTGAAAAAACACATAGAGGTGATATCACGATGAAAATAGCTTTCAGAACCTTTGGATGCCAAATGAATGTGAACGATACGGAAACTATGGCCGGCATTCTCAAATCGAATGGGTATGTGATTGTCGATAATGAAGAAGAAGCTGATGTTGTTATCGTTAACACCTGTGCGGTTAGAGAGAAGGCCGAAGAAAAAACTTTATGGAAAACTTGGAAGACTGAGATCCCTGAAGAAGAAAAACAGGAACCTGATAATCGGCGTTTCCGGTTGTGTGGCCGAGAAAGAAAAAGAGGCCCTTTTGAAGCGCGAAGAGGTGAACTTTGTCTTCGGGACTCGAAGTATATCAAGGGTTAATGAATTTTTGGAGAGAGCTATTAAGGGAGAGCGCTTTGTCGAGTTATCGGATTTCATAGACGAAATTAATTCAAGCACCCCACGATTAAGAACTAGTCGTCATCATGCTTGGGTGACGATAATCTATGGCTGCAACAAATTTTGTTCGTATTGTATCGTTCCTTATACTAGAGGGAGAGAAAAAAGCAGGTCCATGGAAGACATACTCAATGAAGTCAAAAGGCTCGCCTCAAAGGGCTATAGAGAGGTAACATATCTAGGGCAAAATGTGGATTCTTACGGCAAAGATCTTGCTGATGGCAGCACCCTTGCGAAGTTGATAAGAGAGACCCTCAAGATAGAGCAGATAGAAAGAATCTGGTATCTGACATCTTACCCGAAAGATTTCAGCGACGAGTTGATCGATGTTATAGCAACCTCCAAACGTGTCTCGCGTTCTATTCATTTACCAATACAATCCGGGAGTAATAGAATACTGAAAGCAATGAATAGAGGTTACACACGTGAAGAGTATCTAGATCTTATCCGCAGGATCAGGACAAAGGTACCCGATGCTTCAATAAGCACCGATATCATTGTCGGCTTTCCGGGCGAAAGTGAAGACGATTATCTCCAGACCAAATCGCTGCTTGAAGAGGTTATTTTCGAAAGGGTTAACCTGGCAATCTATTCCCCACGGGAGGGAACGATATCAGCGAAGTATATGAAAGATGACGTTCCTTATGAAATTAAGGTGAGAAGACTTCAGGAGCTTCTGGAGCTTCAAAAATGTTTGAATAGAAAAATCAATTCGGAGTATATCGGGAAAACAGTCGAAATAATCGTCGAAGCCAAACACAAAGATGGGATGCTTTATGGTAGAACGATCAACAACAAAATCGTTTTCTTCCACGGTTCTGAAGAGTTGATAGGTTCAAAAGCGAAAATAACCATTGAAAAGACAACAGCCGGCCCTCTTTATGGCCAGCTTGTTGAAAATGAGCTCATAACTAAAAAATAACAAAAGTAAATAGATTTATCCGTTCATGAGATCGTGGTATTTCTTATCGATCTCAGCTTTTTTGTTTTGTACCACAGCAAGTTTTTCCCTGCAGAGCATTAAAAGTTCCATTCCCCTTTCATAGAGCTCAATGGCGTCTTCTATATCTATCTCATCACGCATTGAGTCAAAAAGGTCGGAGATTTTTTCAACCAGAAGCATGGCTTCTGAGAAGCGAAGTTCTTTCATTTCTTCTTCCGTGAGGGTTTCCAGAAAATCTTTGAATCCTTTCAGGTCAAGTTCATTTATATCCTGCGGAAGCATGTTATTTTCACTCCTTTACTAAATTTTTTTTCTTTGTGGTGATCTTTTCGAGGATTTCGGAACGCAGAGAACCATCTGAAAGTCTTATAAGAACCTCATCGCCTATTTTAACATCTTCAATGGATACGATAGCCTTTCCTTCTTCGTCCATTACAATGGCGCCGCCTTTTACTAAAGCGTATATTGGGTTTATTGATCGAATCTCGGCTATGTATCGCTGCAATCTTTCGCGTTGCCAGCGGTAAAAGCTTTTGGCATTGCTGCTGAAGTATCCGGTGAGTTTCTTGAAATCCCTGCTTTTTTCCATCAAAAACCTCTCGAGATCGATGATTTCCGGTGTGATCCTTTCTTCGAAGTTTTTAATCCTGCTTGATAGTTCGTTTTCATGGCGTCTGAATTCTTTTAAATTGAGCCAGAACCATTTTGTTTTTTCGTTCATGATATTCGCGGAATTTGAAATTAAATTCTTACGTGAACGGTTCAAAGCTTCTTTCATATTGTCTGTCAGAAAATCTATCCTGTTCAACCTACGAACAAAGGATAGAAGTTTTTGGTGGTCGAATTTTATCATTCTCTCGATACTGTAAGCACTAAGAATCCTTGAACGGGACTGGATATTGCTAACAAAAGAAGATAAGAGTTCCGAAAAAACTGAATCCAGCTTTTCTTCCAGTTCAGATAGGGAGTGAATATAATCCCGGTTGATCTGCGATATCTCTCTTCCGACCGCTGTCGGGGTTTCAAAGGACATACTTGCGACATAGTCGAGCAGGGTTTTATCTTCAGAATGACCGATCCCTACAATTACCGGGAGTTTTGAGGAAGCGACGGCTCTTGCTAGTGATTCGTCATCGAGATAAAGTAACCCTCCCTGAGCGCCACCGCCCCTGACGATGACGATCAGTTGATGGGCCCTATTGTTGGCCTTACCAAGAGCTGAAACGAGTTCTTTTGCTGCGCTTGCCCCCTCAATTGAAATTGGGTAATATGTAAAATCAGGGATTAAAGGGGAATCCTGGAGCATTCTTAGAAAATCGGAAAGCCCCCGGGTGTTTGGCGAAGCCAGGATGGCTATGTCAAGTATGGGTTCGCCAAGTTCAAGGAGAGAGGACAGTTGTTTTACCGGATAGAGCCCTTCGGATCTCAGTTTCTCGAGGATCTTTTGCCTGCGTTTTTCGATGGCACCTTTTCCGTAGGTTCAATCTTGATGACTTCCACAACGTACCGATTTTGAGTAACACGAAAAACGAGCTTTCCAATGACACTGTAAAGCTCACCCTCCATTTCTTTATAACTTTCAATGCCAAGTTCATCGAGGATACTCTCCGGGTAATCTATCTGACATGGGATCTGGTACGTAAAGCTTCCGCTTCTGTATCCTTTAACAGTTTCCACCACTTCTATGTTCAAAACATTTCTTCTGTTTACTCTTGCATCGCGTACTTCTCCAAAAAACTCAACGGGTTCAGAGAAGTACTCCTCTGAAAAATCCCGTATCCATCTCATTAATTCAGAGACGCCCTTAAATCTCTTCATGTCATCGAACCTCCAAAACAATGTTATCACATAAGGAGGTTGAGTGATGTAAAATATCCTTAGAAGAAGAAGATATGGAGGTGTTTGGTGTGTTCAGGATTATGCAAAAATCAAAGATACATAGGGCTACTGTTACAGACAAGAACCTCAATTATGAGGGAAGCATAACCATAGATTACCGGCTTATGAAATTGGCGGATATAAGGGAAAACGAGCTGGTGCAGGTCGTTAATATAAACAACGGTGAAAGATTTGAAACCTATGTCATTAAGGGTGAAGAAGGGTCTGGCGTTATCGCGTTAAATGGTGCTGCTGCCAGATTGGCGGAGATCGGTGACAGGGTTATTATAATTTCTTACGCTATTTATAACGATGATGAGTATAAACCTCCGAAGATTGTGAAGGTTACTGAGAAAAACGAACCGATCGAGAAGTAACATGAGTATCCTCGGGATAGTTGTTGAATACAATCCTTTCCACAATGGGCATCTTTTCCATTTGAAAAAGGCGAAAGAGCTCATAAACCCAGACCTGACAATTGCCGTTATGAGCGGCAACTTTGTTCAGCGTGGGGAACCAGCTATAATGGACAACTATTCCCGGGCTGAAATCGCATTAAAGGCTGGCATTGACATTGTGGTACAGCTTCCTGTTGTTTATTCCGTTCAGGATGCAGGTGGGTTTGCCCTAGGTTCTGTATGGACGTTGTCCCTTTTAGGTGTTACTGACATCGTTTTTGGCAGCGAAACGGGAAACATGAAACTTCTCGATGTTCTTTCCGATATTTTGATAGAAGAACCAACCGTATACGTGAAGTTGTTGAAGCAGCATCTGAAAACAGGTTTGTCTTTTCCAAATGCGAGGAAGGCAGCACTAAAGGACTATCTAAAGCTTCATCTTAGTGATTTTGCCGAAAGTATCCAAGAGATAGAAAGATCTAACAATATCCTGGGGCTCGAATATTTGCGTGCTATCAAACAGATCAGAAGTGATATTACGCCGCACAGCATAGTGAGAACGGGTGCTGATTACAACGACCCTTACTTTAAAGGCAGGTTTTCGAGCGCTACTGCCATCAGGAAGTTAATCATAACCGGGCAGTGGGAGAAGGTCAAACAAGCTGTTCCGGATTATTCTTACGCCATTATAAAAAGAGAGTGTGCATTGAAGAAATGCCCCGTACACCTTGAAAAAATGGGACGATTCATTCTTGGCCTGTTGAGACGGCTGGATAGGGAAGATTTCAAGAATTACTACGGGTTTACTGAAGGGCTTGATGCAAGGTTCGTTCGTTGTTCTAGACAATGTGGAGAAATATCCGAATTTCTTGAATGTGTGAAGGCCAAACGCTTTACCTTTACAAGGTTGAAGAGGCTGTTGATGAACGTGATTCTCAAACTTTCCCCGAAGCTGATAGAGCAGTCAAACAAACAGGGGCCACAGTATATTAGAGTACTTGGATTCAATGAAAATGGAAGATCGCACCTTTCAAGAATAAAGAAAAAACTGAAAGTTCCATTATTGACTACCCCATCCACATGGAAGCGGGTTATGTATAAAGCGATATCCGGTGATTTTGAGATAGACCAGGATCTTTTCCAGTTACAGATGAAGAGAGACATAATGGCAGCGGATATTTATTCTCTCTTTTTTGATGATGTTAAGGTTATAAAAGCCTCGAATGAAATGAAAAGAAGGATAATCTATATCAGGGGTTGATATTATCTTTGTAAAAGTGGCCATATCGGGTTCCCCTCTTCTCGATACTTTCACCTATCATACTGATTTCCCATTAACTCCGGGAGAAAGAGTTGTTGTTGATTTCGCAAATAGAAGTGTTGTGGCTTACGTGGTCGAGATCACAGATGAGCTTCCGGAATTCGCCACAAAACCCGTTCTTCAAAAACTCGATGAGAAGCCCTTTCTAACTTCTAAAGACGTAGAATTGGCATTGAGGATAAGTGAGCGGTTTCTTTGTCCTGTTGGTAAGATCTTCGATCTTTTCTTTCCGCCAGGGAAGGTTATGAATGTAAAAAGTTTCGTCGTTCCGCAGTCTCAGGAGCTTCCCATAAAGGACATAATACCGTTGACCGCGGCAAGGGAAAAATTTGGTGCTGTTACTATTGAAAACTGGAAAAAATCAAGGAAAATAAGGATAGTACACAGTTACGAGCAAAAAAAGACAAGAGTCCAAAAGAAGAAGTTCGTTAGGTTGCGTCTGTCTATTAAAGACTTAGAGAAAATAAAACTAACGGATCTTCAAAGGAAGGTCGTAGAGCATCTGTTTTCCTTTGATGTTATTGAGGTTCGCGAACTGATTAAGAATCTTGACTTAAAGAGCATCTCACCCATTCAAACGTTGGAGAAGAAAGGCATTTTAGAGGTCTTTGAAGATGAGACTTACGAATTCAGTGACTGGACAATAGCTCCGATAGATGAATTAACCTCCGAACAAAGAAGGGTTTTAAATTCCATTGTGTACGATTTTAAAGGTGTTCATCTCATATATGGGCTTACGGGAACGGGAAAAACAGAAGTTTATTTCAAAGCAATGGAAAAGGTGTTAACTGAAGGTGCTCAGGTGCTTTATCTCGTTCCTGAAGTATCTCTGACACCGCAGCTTTTGGCCAGAGTTAAGGGAACATTTCCCGGTCGGGAGGTAAGGGTATACCACAGTTATCTCAGTAAGGCTAAACGGCAGGGTATCTGGCTGGACGCTCACGAAGGTAACGTCGATATAATAATCGGTACGCGTAGCTCTATCTGGATACCTATGAGAAAGCTTGGACTGATAATTGTCGACGAGGAGCACGATGCCAGCTTCTATCAGCAGAGTTCGCCTCATTACGATGCCGTTGAAGTGGCTGTGGAAAAGGGGAAGCTTCACAACATCCCTATTATACTCGGTTCTGCAACCCCGAGAGTTACCCATTATTTTAGGGCCATCGAAGGCGAATACAAGCTGCATAAGCTCAAGCACAGACCGGTTGGTAAATTACCATCACTTGAATTGATAGATATGAGAAAATCTAAAGGCTTTTATGTACTTTCTAAAAAAGCTCTGGAAGAGATAAAAGAACTTCTCAAAGATGAGAAGCAGATTTTTGTTTTCGTTCATCGGAAAGGCTTTTCAAATTACGTGGTGTGTACCAATTGCGGAACGGTTATAAAATGCCCAAATTGTGATATATCACTGACGTATCACCGCCACGGGAATATTCTCAAATGCCATTATTGTGGGTTTACTACCCCACCTTTCTCAAACTGCCCCAATTGTGGAAGTGCGGCATTATCAGCACGTGGTTTCGGAACCGAAAGGGTAGAGTATGAACTTAGGAATTTCTTTCCTTCGGTGAAGATTATAAGACTCGACAAAGAGACGATAGAGAGTCCTTCGGATTATGAGAAAGCGCTTCGGATGATAGAACAGGAAGATGCTCAGGTGGTTGTTGGTACCAAGATGATCGCGAAGGGACTCGATTTTCCAAAGGTGGGTTGTGTCATTGTAGTTGATTCAGACAGACTTATAAATCTTCCCAGGTACGATGCCACTGAAAACGCTTTTCAGTTGATTACACAGGCATCTGGAAGATCCGGCAGGGGTACCTTTGGGAAGACGCTCATACAATCTTTCAATCCAGATCATCCCGTCATACAAAACGCTGTAGAAAACGACTTTGAAAGGTTCTTTGAAACAGAAATAAAAACAAGGGAACTTTTGAAATATCCACCATTCTCGTATTTTGTAGAAATGATAGTCGAGCATGTAGACGAGAAACGGTGCCAGAAAAAAGCGGAAGAAATCGCTGAACTTATTGGAAAAGAATTTTCTGAACAATTCTTCGAGATACATGGGCCTGTAGTACCGGTGATAAAGAAGTTCAAAGGACGCTTCAGAATGAAGATATTCCTTAAACTGAAACCTGAGGCATCAATGAAGGAACTCAGGGAATTGATAAAAAAACATTCCGCCCAGATCGACCTTGTCGTCGATGGTATAGGCGGAATGCTCTAGAGAAAACCAGACTTCTATTATCTTTTCAGTTCTCCAGGGAAGAAACAGGCGACCTTGTGGCCGTTTCCGACATCCTTCAATGGCGGTTCTTCCTTCGAACAAACTTCTTTTGCTATTGGACAGCGTGGGTGGAAACGGCAGCCACTGGGTGGATTTATAGGACTGGGGACATCGCCTTTGAGAATGATTCTCTTGCTCTTTTTCTCTGGATCGGGGATCGGTATTGCTGACATCAATGCTACAGTGTAAGGGTGCAAAGGATTTTCAAAGAGCTCTTTTTTGTCGGCGATCTCGACGATCTTTCCAAGGTACATAACAGCAACCCTTTTACTGACATGTTTAACAACAGCGAGATCGTGGGCGATGAACAGATACGTCAAACCAAATTCTTTCTGCAAATCATTAAGCAGATTCAATATCTGAGCCTGTATTGAGACGTCAAGAGCGGAAACGGCCTCGTCTGCTACGATGAGCTTCGGATTGAGTATCAAGGCTCTAGCAATACCTATTCTTTGCCTTTGTCCTCCGCTGAATTCGTGAGGGAATCTTCCCATATGATCTGCTGAAAGCCCTACTTTTTTCAATATATCGGCAACTTTGTCCATGACTTCTGAGCGTGTCGCAAGGTGGTGAATGAGAGCGCCTTCGGCTATGATGTTCTTGACTCTCATCCTGGGATTGAGTGAAGAAAATGGATCCTGAAAGATCATCTGGGCCTGGCGTCTGAATTTTTTTCGTTTCGCTTCCCTGGCACTCATCATGTCACGAATGAAGGCCGAAGCGGATCCGTTGTGAACCTCGAAAAAAAGTTTAGCCATCTTGCGATCAAAGTCGTCTTCAATACTCTTGATAGCGGACTCAACTGAACCCGCGGCGTTTTTAAGGTCAAGAAAACGTTCCACATACATGCGTTTGAGATATGCCCTTGCTTTCATTATCGGAAGAAAATAATGGGTAGTATCCTCATCGTTCAGGATAATTCTTCCGGATGTGGGTTCGTAGAGCCTTAGAACGGTCATACCCGCTGTCGTCTTACCACATCCAGATTCGCCGACGAGCCCGAGGGTTTCCCGTTCATAAACCTCGAAACTAACATCATCAACAGCCTTAACCTGAGCAACCACACGTCGGAAAACACCCGCTTTTACCGGGAAATATTTGACTAGATTATCTATCCTGAGCAACGGTTTGGGGGTGTTTTTTGGGTTTGTCTGGTTATTCATGCACCTTCACCTGCCCTTGCCACTTTGATCATTTCTTCGAGTTTATCTACGTGCCAGCAAGCTACTTTGTGACTGGATTCAATCTCTTCCAGTGGTGGTTCTTCTGTTCTACATTTTTCAGTAGCCAGTGCACAGCGGGTATGGAATCTACATCCTTTGGGGAAATCCAGAGGATCCGGAACCACACCAGGAATATTGTAGAGAACCTCTTTATCTTCATCGAGTCTCGGTATTGCGTTCATTAATCCCCATGTATATGGGTGCTTTGGATCTTTGAAGAGGGTGCGGATATCAGCGTATTCGACGACCTTTCCGGCGTACATAACAACGACTCTATCTGCCATTTCTGCGATAACACCGAGGTCATGGGTTATCATGATTATGGACATACCGTATTCTTTTTGCAGCTCTAGCATTAGCTCCAGTATCTGGGCTTGTATTGTAACATCAAGGGCGGTTGTTGGTTCATCGGCGAAAAGGATCGTAGGATTACAGGAAAGCGCCATGGCTATCATTGCCCTCTGTCTCATTCCACCAGACAGTTCATGGGGATATTCATCAACGCGTTTTTCCGGTTCGGGAATACCAACTTTTTTCAACATTTCGATGGCCATTTCTCTGGCCTTTTCCTTGTCGACGTCCTGGTGGAGTAGAATGGCTTCCATTATCTGGTCACCAACCGTGTACACAGGGTTCAAAGCGGTCATGGGTTCCTGGAAGATCATGGCCATATCGTTACCCCTGATCTTCCTCATTTCCTCTTCTGAAAGGTTCAGGAGGTTTTTGCCCTTAAAGTAGATCTCCCCACCGGCGATTTCGCCCTTTTCATCCAGTAGCCTCATTATTGAAAGGGATGTGACGCTTTTACCGCAACCTGATTCGCCGACGATACCGAGTGTTTCACCCTGATACACCTCAAAACTGACTCCGTCAACGGCTTTAACGATACCGTCATCTGTATGGAAATAGGTTCTTAGATTTTTCACTTCGAGAACAGGTTTTTTCTCCACTTTTGAACCCCCTTAACTTCTCAATCTCGGGTCGAAGATGTCTCTCAAAGCATCGCCAACAAGGTTCCACGCGAGAACGAATAAGACCATGGCGATACCGGGGAACACAATTGCAAACCATGATTGGTCTAACATGGTCATCCAGTTTCTGGAATAACTCAGTATGGTACCCCAATCTGCGTAGCCAGGTTCAGCACCAACACCAAGGAAGCTGAGTGCAGCGGCAGTAATAACGTATGATCCCATTCTCATTGACATCTGAACGACGACCGGAAAAATAGTATTCGGGAGAATATGTTTAACGATAATCAGCCAATCCTTTTGGCCGAGAGCGCGTGCGGCAAGGACATATTGTTCTTCACGTGCCTGAAGGATGTTACCCCTTATGAGCCTGGCGGTGGCCATCCAACCAAAAGCGACAAGTGCTACCATCACTTTATCCAGACCTTTTCCGAGTATAGTTGTCAGAACCATTGCGGCAACCAGGAAGGGGATTGACATGAATATATCAACGATTCTCATCAATATTTCATCAACCCAGCCTCCAAAATATGCTGAAATCGAACCAACGAAGATACCGATAAGGGTTGCCAGACCGGCAACGGTGAGGCCGAGTCTAAAAGCAGTGCGCGTTCCCCAGACGACTCCATAGAAAATATCTCTTCCACCGATCACCCCGAAGGGATGTTCGGAACTTGGTGCGATGGGTCGCGATGTCCACGCAACCCGGGGCATCTGGTAATTATCACCTGTTGGATTGGTCCCAGCGATTTTGGGAGCGAAGATAGCCACGATTATGAAGAATATGAGCAGAGATGCGCCAAGAACGGCTGTCCCGTTGGTCCAGAATTTCTTCATCATCTTTTGAAAATCACTTTTTCTCTTTCTTTCAGACATCAGCACAACCCCCTCACTGTAACCTGATTCTGGGATCGATGATTGCGTAGCTTACGTCGACGATTAAGTTACCGATGACTAGCAAGAATGAGAAGAACAACGCACCACCGATGATAGACCAGTAATCCAATTGAGTAGCTGCATCAGCGAGGAAGCGGCCGATTCCGGATCTGCTGTAAACTGACTCTATGATAACAGTTCCGGAAAGTAATCCTATGACTGTACCTCCCGCGACGGTAACAACGGGAATGAGGGCGTTTCTTTTGGCGTGCTTGTTTATGACTATTTTTTCTGGAACCCCCTTTGCCCTTGCAGTTCTTATGTAATCCTTTCTCAGTACCTCAAGCATACTGGAACGGGTTATTCTCAACAGATACGCCCACCAGAGATATGCCAGGGTGATCACCGGAAGGATCATATGCCTCAGAGCATCCAAAAAGACGTCAAAACGCCCATTGAGCAGTGCATCAAAGGTTGGCATATGGGTTATTGTGTGCCATTCGGCGCTTCGCATAACAAGGTCATATTCCGGGCTTACCATGCCTGGTGGGAACCACCCCAGTTTCGCATAGAAAATCCACAGTAGCAGCAACCCGAAAACAAAATCCGGGAGAGACCAACCTATAAGGGCGAATACCCTTATAAATTGGTCTATGAATTTGTTGTGGTTTACTGCTGAAATCACCCCCAGAGAGATTGCTACAAGGACTACCGGAATAAAGGCGTATATAGCCAGTTCAAAGGTGTAAGGGAATCTTTCAGCTATCGCTTTTGCAACCGGTTCTTTCCCGACAAGGGAATAGCCCATATCGCCTCTTACAACATTCCAGAGCCATTTAGCGTACATTACAGACATTGGCTGATCGAGCCCGTATTTGCGGATTAACCTCTGGGCGGCATCAGGGGTTTTTAAGGCTTCTGGGCTCTTAACGTAAGATGCGAGAAGACGTTCGGGGCCCAGGGCCCAGATCATCGCGAAAATGATGAGTGTTACACCAATTAGAATCAAAGGAAGCAAAAGCAACCTTCTTATGATGTACGCGGTCACCTGTGTATCACTCCTTCGGCATAAAAAAATTTGAGATTTAAGAAACTAATTAAATTATACATGAGGAAAGAAAAAGATAAAAGAGGCCAGGGTTAACAAACCCTGGCCTCTAAAGTGAAATTACTTGAAGATTTGCTTATTATTCTTCCTTGGAGAGTTCGTAGTAATTGGCACCAGATCTCAACGGATGTGGATACCAGCCTTTGACCCAGGTTCTCTCTACGTGGAATCCGAGAGGCATGTAGAGAGGAACACCAACAGCATTTTCGATAACGATCTTCTGAACTTTTATGTAGAGTTCTTCACGTTTCTTCGGATCGATCTCCTTAACAGCCTGGAATATGAGAGGATCCAGGTATTTTTCAGCGAATTCAAGGAAGGGTTTACCCTGTCTGGAAGCGTAAACACCCTTCGTGGAGTAGTAGGTCGCTATGAAGTTGTGTGGATCAGGATAGTCGGCAAGCCATCCGATTATGAATGCAGGCATGTAACCCGCTCTCTGAGCCTTCAGGTAGGTCGGCCACTGGACACCCTGAACCTCAATCTTGAACTTAGGATTGATGGATTCGATGAAGAATTTCAGCATTTCAGCGGCTGTTTGTCTGGCTTCGTTACCGGTGTTGTAAAGAAGTGTGAGTTTGAACCCTTTCTTCCAGAGTTCTCCGTTGAAGGCTTTCTTGAATTCTTCAGTGGCTTTTTGCAAGTTGAACTCGGGCACCGGAAGCGTAGGATCGAATCCTAAGTAGCCTTCGGGGAGGTCGGTCGGAACAAGCTTACCGAGTCCATTGAGAACCTCGTTTATGAATACTTCACCATTGTAACAGTATGCAAATGCCTTTCTAACATGCACATCGCTGAAGAAGTTAAGCGGTATACCATTTCCGTCGAGTTTTCCGCTTCCGACGTATTCACTGCCTTCCCTGACTTCCCAGTTAAAGTGGAGGGAAGCGATGACGGATGTTGGGTATCCTTCAATAACCCTGACACCGGGGAGATTTATAACCTGATCCCTGTATTGTGCAGGGACATAGACCATATCAGCGTCTCCAGCCTCAAGCATGGCTTTTCTGGTGGAGTATTCGTCGATACCCCAGATGATGACTGTCTTTAGCTTGGCGGGACCTCTCCAGTATTCGTCATATCTTTCGAGGATAACCTTCTGTTGTGCACGATCCCATTCGACGAGCTTGAATGGACCGGAACCGGCTTCAGCAGAATGCAGTGGGGTTTCTTCAGGCTGGAGGTCATGCCATTTCCACCAACCGTCGGCATTTCCGTCCCAGGTACCGTTGGCCTTTGCCCATTCAGAATCAAGAACGGCGCTCCAACCGGCATAGTGGGAGATTATCCACATGAACGGTGCAAATGGAGCGTGAAGTGTAAATATAACGTTATCGCCTTCGACCTCAACCAGAGGATCGATGACTTCGTTGTAGAAAGCGATGAGCTTTGCCTTTGCCTCTTCAGAGGTTGGTTCTCTATTCTCATCTACAGCCTCGGAGTAGGGCATGCCAGCGTAAGCCTCGAACCAGTCTTCGAGACACTGGTAATCCCCACCGGAAAGGGCCTCGATGATCATCCACATTGGTCCTCCAGCAGGATCAAAGAGGATACCTCTTTCAAAACTGTACTCGACATCGTAAGGTGTGAGTTCTCTACCTGTGTGGAACTTGATGCCTTTTCTTATCGGGAATATGTACTTTGTACCGCCATCCTGAATGAGACCGTTTTCGATAGACGGTACTTCCGTGGCGATCATGGGTTCAAATTCAGTAACTGAGTCACCTTTGTACTTTATAAGGTTATCATAAACGTTAAGGATGACTCCTCCGCCAGCGGTTTCATAACAATAATGTGGATCGAGCGTTTCAGGCTCACCGATGGTCAGTGTAATGAATGTGTCGGGATTCTTGACTTCGGCGAGACCGACGATCGCAACCAAAAGAACTGCGAGTGTAAGCAAAAATGCTTTCCTCACAACAACACCCCCTTATACAAAGTTGATTGACACCATAGGTATTATATCGCATTGTCCTTCAAATTCAAAACTTCATGATGATGATCATCTTGCTCTTTACGTCGTGCGGTTGAAAGGCTCAAAAACCTCAGGATCCTTTTTCGTAAGGAATACCATCGGCTGCAGGCGGGCGGGTCTTACCGATGAATCCGCCTACCACAATGAGCGTAACCACAAAGGGAATCATGTTGAAAAGAGGTTTCACAGTCGCGGAAACGGAAACGATTGAACTACTCTGAAGCTGGAGGTTCATGGCTTCAGCAGCACCGAAGAGAAGAGAAGCTCCGAGTGCTCCCAGAGGATTCCAGTTTCCGAGAATCATCGCCGCCAGAGCTATAAAACCACGACCACGAACCATGTTTTCGCCAAAGCTTCCAACATCTCCAATAGATAGGAAAGCTCCACCCAAACTTGCAAACAGACCGCTCATCAAAACACCAAAATATCTTATGCCGTACACGTTTATACCCAGAGTATCCGCTGCTTCGGGATTCTCACCAACGGCTCTCATCCTCAATCCAAGAGGAGTACGGTACATGATGAACCAGCTAACAAAAACGGAGAGCAAAGCAATGTAAACAAAGGGGCTGAGTTCACCAAAGATTTCACCGAGGAAGGTTCCCTTTTTGAAAAAGGGAATGGAAAATTCACTTATTTTAGCTACCGGGTCAGTTCGTCCTTCATGTCCAAAAATAGGTTTCATTAGGAATGAGGTTAATCCCTGGGCGATTATTATCAGAGCGGTTGCACTGACTATCTGGTTTGCTGCCCAGCGAATACTGGCCCACGCATGCAACCACGCAAAGCCAAGGCCAACAATTGCAGCTGCGAGAACGCCTATCCAGGGCAGCGTAACACCAAAAGCCTGTTGTATAACATAGGTTACCGTTATGGAAGTAAAGGCTCCCATTAACATGATACCTTCAAGTGCTATGTTGGTAACGCCGGTTGATTCGCTGTAAACCCCTCCCAGAGAAGCAAATATCAATGGGGTAGCAGACAATAACGTAAGCTTGTAGAAAAGTGGATTTATCAGAATCGCGAATATAGCTTCAAGCCAACTCATGCCGCCTCACTCCTTTTCTTTCTCCAGTAAATAATCGTAGCCACGATTCGTTCAGCTGCCACGAGGAAGATAACGATACCCTGGATGATGATGACAATATCGTCCGGGATTTGAGCGTTAATCTGCATCGCATTTGATCCGGTTCTAAGAGCTGCGATGAGGAGAGCGGCGAATATGATTCCAATGGGATTGTTTCTTCCTATCAGAGCTATGGTAATACCATCAAAACCTCTCCCACCGGTTAACTCCCCAACAAATCTGTGAGGAGGAACTCCGAGGATATCTACTATACCGGCCATTCCAGCGAGGGCACCACTTATGGCCATCGTGAGTATAATATTTTTCCTGATACTTATTCCACCGTATTCTGCGGCATATGGATTAAACCCAACGCCTTTTAACTCGTAACCCATCGTGGTTTTTTCGAGAATTATATACATGACTATTGCCGCTACTACCGCTATGAAAATCCCTATACTCAGCTCTGTTGCTTGCACCTTGAGAATAACAGGCAGTTTTGCGGAATCAGCTATCTCAGGGCTTTTTGGGGTTCCAGATCCGACAGCCAGCGGGCCAACCGCCATGAAAGAAGCGAGATTGGCAGCTATCCAGTTAAGCATAATGGTGGAGATAACCTCATGGGCACCGGTGTAGGCTTTCAAAAAACCTGCTATTGACGCCCAAATCGCGCCTGCGAACATTCCAGCGATTATGGATAGCGGTATCGCTAAAACAGGAGGTACCGCTCCTACATTCATTGCCACTATTGAACCCAGAAGTGCACCTATGGCCATCTGACCTTCGGCACCGATGTTGAAAACGCCGGCTCTAAAACCAAATCCCACGGCAAGACCGGTGAGCACCAATGGTGTCATTTTAACGATAGTGTTAGCGAGCTGCTCACTGCCACCGAAAGCACCTTTTAACATGATTCCGTATGCTGTTATAGGATTTTTGCCGATTGCGTAGATAATTATGGACGCTATAAGAAGTGCAATAATAACAGCAACAGTGGGAACTAAAAAAGCGTATATTTTACCCTGTCGGTTCATTTAGCATCACCCCGTACTAAGACTTCGGCTTTTCTTTGACCTGCCATCATTAAACCGATTTCCTCCCTGGTGATTTCGTCTGGAAGGACCTCGCCCATTATTTCTCCTTCATACATTACCAGTATTCTGTCAGAAAGAGAGAATATTTCATCGAGTTCCATGGATACGAGTAATATACCGATGCCTTTATCTCTCATAGATATTATTGTTTTGTGAATGAACTCAATAGCACCAATATCGAGTCCTCTGGTTGGTTGAGCTATAATGATAGCTTTCGGGGATATGGGTACAGTATCGAGTTCACGAGCCACGATTACTTTTTGCTGGTTTCCACCCGAGAGATTTCCGGCAAGCATATTGATGTTTCTTGGCCTGACGTCAAATCTTTCAACCAATTCTTCGCTATATTTTTTGATCACCTTGTGATCTAAGAAACCGTTCTTTGAAAAGGGTTCATTCTGATGTTTTCCGAGAATCATGTTGTAAAAGACAGGATAATCCGTAATCAATCCGCGTTTTAGCCTGTCTTCTGGAATATGGGTTAATGCAGATTCTCGAATTTCGAGAGGCGAACTGTGAGTAATATCCTTTCCTAATAGGGTTATCTGCCCCTTTTCTGGTTTTCTTAAGCCGGTTATCGCTTCAACAAGCTCACTCTGTCCGTTACCGGCCACACCAGCTATTCCAACAACTTCGCCCTCACGAACTTCGAGAGATACGCCTCTAACCGCATCCAGCCCTCTGTTATCTTTAACCCAGAGGTCTTCAACTTTGAGAACCACATTGCCGGGTTTGTGGGGGCCTTTTTCAACTCTGAGGAGTACATCTCTACCAACCATCATTCTTGCGATCTCTCTAGGGTTAGTTTTTTCTGTATCAACATTACCCGTGACCTTTCCTAACCTCATGACCGTGACCCTGTCCGTTATCGCCATGACCTCATTCAGTTTGTGGGTAATAAAAATAATGGTTTTGCCGCTTTCTTTCAAGCGTCTCATTACGTTAAAGAGCTCCTCGGTTTCCTGAGGCGTTAAAACCGCTGTTGGTTCGTCGAATATCAAGATATCAGCACCGCGGTACAGGATCTTGAGGATCTCCACGCGTTGTTGCATACCAACCGGTATGTCTTCTATCTTGGCATCTACGTCAACAGCTAAACCGTATCGTTCAGAAAGCTCTTTTACTTCTCTGCGGCTGCGTTCTCTGTCGAAAACAAGCCCAAAGCTTTTTGGTTCACTTCCTAAAACAACATTTTCTGCAACTGTCTGATTATCCACCAGCATAAAATGCTGGTGAACCATGCCGATTCCAGTAGCAATGGCGTCTTTAGGTCCCTTAAAGTGTTTTTTGGTACCGTTTATGTAGATTTCTCCTTCATCTGGAATCAAGAGACCGTAGAGTTGCTTCATCAACGTAGACTTACCTGCTCCATTTTCTCCAACGAGTGCGTGTATTTCACCTTTTTTTACGTAGAGGTCAACATGATCATTTGCCAGAACAGAGGGAAATTTTTTTACTATTCCCTTCATGACGACAGCGTATTCCGAGAAATCTTGAGCTTGCATTTTTGCTTCAGCGCTCACGTACTCACCTCCATCGCTAACGATACCAAAACTCGGGAGATTACTCTCCCGAGCTTTGGCAAGGTAACGATTCAGAACAAGGGGGTGCGCTAAACGCACCCCTGATTAAACCTTACCTCAATCACGGAAGAGTAATAGCGGGAACTTCAAAGGCATCAAGAGCTTCCTGGGTATCTGGAACAACCAGAATACCTTTCTTTATCTCTTCCTTGAGGAAATCAAGTTCCTTCAAGACCTGAGGTGGAACGAGGTGCTTCGTGTATGTCATCGGACTTATACCCACACCTTCATCCTTGATGCCAAGAATGTGGAGACCGGGTGTGAATGTACCGAGTGCAACGCTGAGGACCGCCTGATAAGCGGCAACATCGACTCTCTTCATTGAACTTGTCAGGACTCTTCCAGGGGCCATGTAATCCTGGTCAGCGTCAACACCGATAGCGAAGTAACCTTCACCTTTTTCTGCGGCAGCTTCAATGACGCCGTTTCCACATGCACCGGAAGCGTGGAAAACAATATCTGCGCCTTCTGCAAACTGTGCAAGAGCGAGGTCTTTACCTTTCTTAGGATCGTTGAAGTCCATGGTGTAGCCTCTGAGGATTTCTATTGTTTTACCGTGGAGTTCTTCGTAGACCCTTATACCGGCTTCGTACCCGTAGCGGAATCTTTCAACGGGTGGTATCGGAATTCCACCAATGAAACCTACGATATTTGTTTTGGTCATTGCAGCGGCGAGATATCCAACGAGGAAAGCACCTTCCTGTTCTTTGAAGATGTAACAAGCAACGTTATCGGCTTCTACACCCTCCGGCGGAACGATGTCTATACCTATAAAGTAGGTATCCGGGAACTGGGGTGCTACCTTGAAGAGAGCGTCGGTCATCATGAATCCAACAGCAAAGACGATATCCGCTTCTTTAGCTGCATTGGAGAGATTGGAAATGTAGTCAGCCATTTCATGTGATTGAACAACTTCAGCTTCGATGCCAAGGAATTCGGCAGCTTGCTGGATACCGGCCCATGTACCATCGTTAAAGGACTTATCACCAAGACCTCCTACGTCAGTAACCATGATGACTTTCATGGCAAAAACTGGTAGTGCAACAAGCAAAACTAACGAGAGAACAAGCAGAGTTCTCATTTTCATACTCTTTCCCTCCCCTTCATGTAAGATGAAATAACGGTAAAGATTGACAGTACAATTATACCGACAAAGACGATTAAAAACCAAACGTTCAGTCCAGTGCTTACGTTCACGTTCAAGGCGGGAGAGCCCGAATGCACGAAGATATTCAGCGTATCGGAGTTTGTAACGGAAATAATCAGCCCAGTAAGCAATATTATAGAACCTATGAGTATGCTTATTGCGCGTCTGGAAATGGTTGCTATGGATACGAGTAACATGAGTCCAAGAATTAACGCCATAAAGCTTGAAACTCTGTAAGGTCTGATGATAGCTGGCATGGGTTCTGATGATAATTCATCGGATATTGCTTTCTCTATATTATCCAGTGCAACTGCATACTCGGGTTTTGCCGATAGCTTAGTTTGCAGGAAGTTTTCGAAATCAACTCTGAGTTTTTCCCCACCAAAGGTGACTATTTCTTCCGACATCTTGCCTATGGTTTTTAGTTCGGAGAGATAGCGGGAATAATTTCTTCTGCTGGATCGTGTGAAATTCTTAAGTCCTTTCTGGAGATCTTCGAAGGCCTGTATGTATTGAGGATTATTCTCAATTGAGAAATATTCATCGAAAGAAGGCAGGTTAACCCTCAAACGATCTCCTTCAGCAGAAAAGGTAGCCCCGCTTTCTTTTGCCATACTGTTTAATTGGTTAGGTAACACCACCCTTATCATTCGTTTCAGATCAGTTAATTCGCTGGATATGAGAGAAGTGAACTTTCTGATCTCAATATTGAGCAAGGAATCTGGAGATTCATAAAGGTCGGATTTCAGGATTTCGTAATAAGGTGAGTCGTAGAATTCCGGGAAATTATCCATCCTGATTTCCGGTACTTCGCTGTAAAGCCTTATGACAGGTAGGATAAACGTCAGGACTACGGCGATTAGCATGATCACATCGAGAAGATTTCTTTTCTTCGGTTTTAATAATCTTGATATCAGAATGATGGTGGCAAAAGTCAGGACAGGAAACACTGTTATCGCGTAGATGGATAGATCAAAGATATCGTAATTGAAATTAGAGAAGAAAACAAGATATCCCATTTCAAGGATTAATAGAATATCCAGAATGAACTTTTTCCACGAAGGAAGGAAGAACCATATAAGGAGTGCCAGGCCTGCGTAAACCAGAAGGCGCAGCCAGCTTAAATGGATTTCCTTTAGCGTATTTTTCACAAAAACCGCTGAGTACTCGTTTTTTAATTCCCCAAGAGCCTTCATCAATGGAGCAACGAGTTCACTCACAGCACGGTGAATATCGGCTTCTACGAGTTTGACTGGCGAAAAATCTTTACCATCAATTATTCTCTTACCAAATGTCAGGTTCAATATCAACCTGCTTCTAAGCCCCGGAGTGGAATCGATAATTTCTACGATTTTCTTGTAGTTATCATCCTGTAAGGGTATGGGATTTGTAAATCCGGGGACAGTTTTTGTACTGATGGGAAGTTCCTGAGGATAGAAAGGAGCTTCATCTATGATTGATAAGGACCTGAGGATCCAGAGTTCAAAGAGATTCTTTGCTGATTCTTTCAAAGATTGCTCTAAATCCTTCGGGAGCAGCCTGAGAGCCACTGAAGCGCGTTCTTCGAGTTCAGAAAGCAACTGCTGGGAAACATTGTATTCCTTCTTAGAAATCTCCTCAATTTGTTGAGCGAGCGTGGCTATGATTTGATCGTTAATGAGGGAGGCTATCTCTTTTTGTGCGAGATCGTCGATTGTTATATCCAGACTGTACACGCCTTTGTAAGTCATGGGTTCCGGAAGTTTCCCTTTCGGAAATCCAGAAGGCTCAACATCGATCAATCCAAGAGAATACAATATCCAGCTCTTAAATACGTTGTTTGCAACCTTCCTGACGCTACTTGTATATTCATTGAAAGCAGCGGAATATGCAGGCATTTCATTGAGCACACCGAGCTGGTATCCTTTCCCCGTTAGATGGGAATAAACCCATGCTAGAAAGGCACTGTAGGCTATTTTGTCTTCGTAGCTTTCAAAGTAACGGTCATCGAGGGCTTTCATGTGGACGGTTAATAAGTCGCCCATTGTGGTAGCGCTTTCCTTTTTTTCCACGCTACCAACTATCTGAAGTTTGTAAAGCCTGTAAAGAGCAAGATCCTCAAGATCGACTTTTAGTTGAATAATTTTTGGAGACTGAGCATTTTCTGATTCATACTCGGTGATGTAGTTCTTAAAGAACTGAATTGTTTTGTCCTGATCTAACGCAAAGAAAAGAGTCGAGAGAAGGAGTAGTAAAACTACGAGAAAAGTGGGACGTTTTGTCACAACTTCACCTCCGGAAACTTCTAAAATTAATTTTTATCAATTTTCAGCATATTCTCGATGGCATTTATTATGACTTTCAATCCAACTGTATTATGAGCACCGTCTGGCAAAACTATATCACAAAAATATTTCTGAGGTTCTATAAAACTTTTAAAAGCGGGAGCAACGAATTGCCTATACTGAGTAATTATACTATCAATAGATCTTCCACGCTCCCGGGTATCCCTCTCTATACGCCTTATCAATCTTTCGTCAGCGGGGGCGTCGATGTACACCGAAAAGTCGAATAGATTTCTTAAATTCTTGCTGTACAACACAAGGATTCCTTCAACAATTACAAGATGGCCAGGTTTGAAAGAGCGGGAAATCCCGGATTCTCTTCTGTAAGTAACCATGTTATATACGGGTACCTCTATGCTTTCTCCTTTTTTCAGGGTTTTGAGGTGTTCTATAAAAAGTTCAAAGTCGAAAGCTTTAGGGGTATCAAAATTGTAATTTCGTGGATCCACACCGGGTTCAAGGTTTTTGTAATAATCATCCATTGAAAGAATATCTGCGCAATCGCTGAAATGTTCCTTTATTTTCATTGCTACAGAGGTTTTTCCAGCTCCGCTCCCACCTACGAGAGCGACGAGAATCGGGCGTTTCATCACCATTCTCCCTTCTGTAACATATTTACATGAAACGCGAGAGATCTAAAAACGACCGATATATCGATCTCTTCAACCCGGACATTTTTGGGGACACTTATCTTGGTCGGTGCAAAATTAACTATACCTAGAATCCCGGCGTCAACAAGTGCATCAGCAACTTTCTGTGCCTCAGAAGCGGGTACGGTTATAACTCCAATGGTTATATTTCTCTTTTTGATGACTTCCGGCATGCTCTGGATATCATCGATTATTATGCCGCTTGCCAGTACCGAACCGATTTTCTTTGGATCATTATCAAAAACGGCTTTGACAAAAAAACCGCTTTTGGTTAATCCCGGATAATTAGCAATGGCAACACCCAGATTACCTGCTCCGACGATACAGGTGTCCCATTCCTTCTTTATTCCCAGTATCTCACCGATACCTTCCAAGAGTTTTTTAGTGTCGTATCCTACCCCACGTTTCCCGAACTCTCCAAAATAAGAGAGATCTTTTCTGACCTGACTTGCTTTTATTCCAAGGAGTTCACCTATCTCTTTCGAAGAAATGCTATTTTTTTCCTGTAAAAGTTGTTTTTCAAGGCACCTGTAATAAATTGCGAGTCTTTTTATAGTAGGGCGAGGGATTTTTTCTTCTGGCACAAAATTCCCTCCTCAAAAAATTTTATACGGTGTTGGTGAAGATACGTGTTTGTGAAATTATATCACGAAATGTGCAGTTGTCACTGTGGCTTTGAATTTTTTTCAGGTAACACCTCTCTAACCATGATATAATTTTTTCATGCGAAGTAAGCTATTTTTATTGTTTTTTCTCGTATTTTTGGGGATATGTTTAACTTTACTTTTCTTTGAATTGATATCTGAGGTTCGAAGTTTGAAGAACTCTATCAACGCCTTTGAAATCTACGGCAGCACGAGCCCTTTAACCGTAAACGTTGGAGATAAAATTCGGATAATAGAGACAAAAAAGAAGGTTAGAATAGAGTTATCGAAAGAAAAAGAAATCGAAATCCTTCAACTCCCCGGGAACAGTTATTATGTAAGAAGAGGAGATACGGTTTACAAAATTTATATCCCGAGAGTAAAGGTGAGGATCGAAGAATGGGAGCATTGAGAAGAGTTGAACTTGTTAATCTGGTGATGTTTGTTTTTTCATCTTATATAGATTATAGGTTTTCTGAGGTCCAACCATTGCTTGAAGAGAGGTTTGGCCCTGTTGACTATATCTCGAAAAATCTGGATTTTGATAAATACACCTATTTCTATAATAATGAGATGGGCTACAAACTCCAGGGGAAGCTGATAAGCTTCAAAAATCTTATTCATCCTTCGGAACTTGCGGAAATAAAGTTAACCACCAATAAAATCGAAGAGCTGTTTAAGGTCGATGGAAAACGCAAGATAAATCTTGATCCAGGATATATTCATCATACGCAGTTTGTTCTTGCGTCCACGAAGCACTGGGCCAATCGGATATATATAGGTAGAGGCATATACGCTGAAATAACACTCATGTACGTTAACGGGAAGTTCATGCCATTGGATTATACCTACCCGAATTACAAAGATCAGGAATATATTCAGGAATTGACCGGTATCAGAGAAATTTATCTGAAAAAGAGAAAGGAATTTTATAGATGAGAATAGGAACACTCGTACTTGGTTGTCCCAAAAACATCGCCGATATGGATAATTTCAAAGGAATAATGCTCAAAAGAGGCCACGAATTCGCTAATGGCGTGGAAAGTGCTGGTATTGTCGTTATCGATACCTGTGGGTTCATAGATGAAGCAAAAAAAGAAAGCATAGAAGAAATCCTGAGGCTCTGCTCATTCAAAGAAGAAAAACCAGATCTTAAGGTAATCGCTGTTGGGTGCCTTGTTCAGAGATACTATCGGGAATTAAAGGAAGGAATCCCTGAAATCGATGGGTTGATAGGAGTTACATCTCCGGAAAAATTGGCCGATCTTATTGAGGCAGGGAATTTTTTCTTTATTGAAAAACCGTCAACAGTTTATGATTTCAAATTTCGAACGTATGGCAAACCTTATTCTTATGTGAAGATTGGCGATGGTTGTGATCGTGGCTGTGCCTTTTGTTCTATCCCATCGTTCAAGGGTTCATCACGGAGCAGACCTATTGAAGAAATAGAGAAAGAGGTTTGTTTTCTCGTTTCTGAAGGGATAAGAGAGATTGTACTGGTTTCACAGGATACCACACAATATGGAGTGGATATATACGGCAAGCAGGCTTTGCCGGATCTGTTGAAATCTTTGAACGAGATCCCTGGAGATTTCTGGATCCGGGTAATGTATTTGCATCCTGACCATCTTACTGAAGGAATCATTAATTCAATTTTGAAACTTGAAAAAGTAGTGAATTATTTCGATGTACCAGTACAAAGCGGTTCTGACTATATTCTTAAACGCATGGGAAGAACAAAAAAAGCTGGAGAATTGAAAGCCATGTTTGAAAAGATAAGGGCGAAAGAATCCGATGTGACTTTGCGAACCACGATAATGGTGGGATTTCCCGGGGAGACACGAAGGACTTTCGAAGAGACGTTGGAGTTTGTGAATGATGTTAAGTTTGATAAGCTTGGTGGATTTGTATATTCTCCTGAGGAAGGAACACCAGCATATTCATTTAAAATGACTATTGATGAAAATATGGCCCGTCAATACCTTGATGAACTCCTGGATTTGCAGGATGAGATATCCTATGAACTCAATCAACGACACTTTGGTAAGGTACTCAAGGTTCTTATAGAGGAAAATACTGAAGAAGTCATGATTGGCAGGAGCCCGCACTTTGCTCCCGAAATCGACGGCAGCATCTTTCTCAAAAGAGCCGATGAAGCGGGAGAGTTTGTGATGTGTCGTATAACCGGGGTTTACGAGCATGACCTGGAAGGTGTGATTGTGGATGAATCTGCCTAATATATTGACGTTTTCAAGAATGTTATTGACATTTCCTGTGGTAGCATTACTTACAGTAGAAAATAGGGTTTCGGTTATTATTTCCGTTCTTTTATTTACGATAGCTGCGTCAACGGATTTCTTTGATGGATATCTGGCGCGGAAGCTGAATCAGGTTACAGATCTCGGAAAGTTCATGGACCAGATATCGGATAAGATCCTGATAACTTCGCTGTTTCTCGTGTTTTTGAGTCTGGGAATGATCAATTTGTGGCTTGTTGTTGTCATAGTTGTGAGAGATATATTTGTTTCCGGGTTGAGGATGGCTGCTGCGTCCAAAGGAGTTGTAATTCCTGCTAATTATTTTGGAAAAGCGAAAACGATATCCCAGATTGTCCTAATTGGTTGCCTTTATCTGATTTTATTGACTGGAGTTGATTTTCAGTTATTGTTAGATGCTTTGCAATGGATCGTTGGAGTGCTCACCGTTGCCAGTGGTGGTAGTTATTTCAGGATTTCTGGTAAGATCTTTGAAGGGGGGAAGTAAATTGAGGACCTTTATAGCCATAGATACTGGTAAAGGTGTTGCTTCGGTTGTTGATATGGTTGTCGATAAACTGAAAAGGATGGGTTTTAAAGCTTCATGGGTACCGGGAAGCAACGCTCATTTAACGCTTTCATTTTTGGGTGAGATAGAGTTTAGTAAAGTTGAAATTCTTGCTTCTATGCTTTCAAAGAGGTTAAGAGGTTTTCCTTCTTTCACTTTTTCTACGAAACAGCTCGGCTTTTTTAGACACAACAATCTGCCAAGGGTAATATGGATAGGCGTGGAAAACACTCCTTTCTTGAACAATCTACATCGTGAAGTACGGGTGGCTCTTGGAAGTTTGGGACTGGCAGCAGAAGACAAGTTTCATCCCCATATTACCGTTGGACGAATGAAGTACAGTCCCCCATACTGGAAAAAATTATTAGCGACGATCGAACTCGAGGAAATTGTGGTACCTGTAAATGGAGTTCACATCTATGAATCGGAACTTTTGAGCGAAGGTGCTAATTACAGGAAAATCTTCAGTTGTAATTTTGAAGGAGGCCTGGTTAAACATGAATTCTAGGGAAGACAAAGCGAAAAAAATCGCTCTTGAAAAAGCCATTAAGGAAATCGAAAAACAATTTGGTAAGGGAGCGGTAATGCTCCTTGGTGATCAGGAAGCAAGGGCAAATATCGATGTCGTTCCAACCGGGTCACTGTCTCTGGACATAGCTCTTGGTGTAGGAGGTTATCCAAGAGGCAGGGTTGTGGAAATCTACGGATCTGAATCCAGCGGAAAGACCACTGTTGCTCTCCATGCTATAGCGGAGGTTCAGAAAATGGGAGGAACGGCGGCTTTTGTTGATGCGGAACATGCTCTGGATATAAGCTATGCGAGGGCTCTCGGTGTCGATGTGGACAATCTGCTCATTTCGCAACCCGACTATGGCGAGCAGGCTCTCGAGATAGTTGAGAGTCTTGTAAGATCCAATGCTGTCGATCTGGTTGTGGTTGACTCTGTTGCTGCCCTGGTTCCCAGAGCGGAGATTGAAGGCTCGATGGGAGATATGCAGGTAGGCCTTCAGGCGCGGCTCATGTCTCAGGCTTTGCGTAAGATATCTGGTACCGTCAGTAAATCGCGTTCTATTGTGATGTTCATAAACCAGACAAGAATGAAAATTGGAGTGGTTTATGGCAATCCGGAAACGACCACAGGCGGTGTGGCTTTGAAGTTCTATTCCTCGATCAGGCTTGAAATCAGAAGAGGTGCCGCAATTCGCGAGGGGAACAACGTTATCGGGAATGAAACCTACATAAAGGTTGTAAAAAACAAGGTGGCACCTCCATTCAAGGACGCAAAGGTCGATTTGATTTATGGAAGAGGGATCGTAAGAGAAAACGAACTCTTTGAGCTCGCTGTAAAGGAAGGATTTATTGAACGAAAAGGTGCGTGGTACACCTACATTTCTCAGGATGGGAAAGAAATCAGCCTCGGTCAGGGAAAAAGTAACGGCATAAACTTCCTGATGGCTAACTCTGAGATATTGCTTGAGATTGAAAACAGAATTCGTGAAAAGTATAGTTTACCGAAAGTAGAGGAAAAATCAGAAAAAGTGAAAGAAAATGGTGAAAAAGAATAACAATAATGCTGAGATTGTTTCCATGGCTCGTAAGGAAGCACTCAGATACTTGCGTTACAGAGCACGTTCCGAAAAAGAGATGAAAGCTTATCTCGGGAAAAGAGGATATGATTCTCAAGTCATAGAAAAGGTGCTTGCGGAGCTTAAAAGACAGAATTTCATCAATGATGAACAATTTTGTAGACTCTACGTTTATGATGCATTCAGGGTTTATCACAAAGGACCTTTTCGAATCCGTCAGGAATTGAGACAGCTAGGTATAAGCATTGGAACGATAGAAAAGGAAATTGAAAGTTTTTTGGCCGAGAACGATCTGAAGGAAATTGTAAAGGATTATTTGAACAGACATCTCGGGAATGAGCCACTATCGATAAAAAAATTGGAGAAACTAAAAGCAAGACTATATCGAAAAGGATTTGATCCGTTTTTCCTAAATGAGGTTTTAAGAGAATACCTCGAAGAAAGTCACTGATTCTGTAGTTTTTTGAAACCATGATACAAGAAAGGAGGGAGCTGGATATATCCAGATTCGGATAAGTACCAGCGTAGATCATGACAATAATTTGGTCTTTAATAGGTTCAATCATAGGAATAGTAATTTCTGCTTTGATTTTTATTCCCATTGTTTCCAGAAAGGTTCGGAAGAAGCTTGAGGAAGAGTTGAAACTGGCAAAACAGGATGCGGAATCTATAAAGAAGAGGGCTCTGGAGGAAGCAGAACATCTTAAGAAAAAAGCCATTATTGAGGGACGTGAAGAACTTCATAAGCAACGCGACGAAATGGAAAGGGAACTGCGTCGTGAACGTGAAGAACTCAAACAGTGGGAAGAAAGAATTTCCAGACGGGAAGATAACCTTGATAGGAAAGAGGAAAATCTTGAAAAACTGAGGGTAGAGCTGGAAAAGGAGCGCAATGAGATAGAAAAGCTTCGGCAGGAAGCAGAAAACAAGCTTTATCAGCTTGCTGAGCTGTCTCCAGAAGAGGCGAGAGAGATCGTCTTTAAGCGCGTTGAAGAAAGGTATGAATACGATATAGCCCAGAGATACAAACAGATAAAGGAACAGTATGAAGAAGATGCGGCTAAACATGCAAAATGGGTGGTTGTTACCACAATACAAAGATATGCTGCCGACTACACAAGTGAGATTACCGTTAGTACGGTAAGTCTTCCTTCGGATGAAATGAAGGGAAGAATAATAGGAAGGGAAGGCAGGAACATCCGTGCCTTCGAAAAATTAACAGGGGCAGATCTGATCATAGATGATACCCCTGAAGTGGTTGTAATCTCGTGTTTCAATCCTTTGCGGCGAGCAATTGCGAAATTGACACTGGAAAAGCTTGTGGAGGATGGAAGAATTCATCCAGCAAGAATAGAAGAGATGTATGAAAAAGCGAAACGCGAAATATACGCTGAAATCAAAGAAGCCGGTCAGGAAGCACTCATGAAGGTTGGGATACCTTCGATGCACCCGGAACTGGTAAAACTTCTCGGGCGCTTGAAGTACAGAACCAGTTATGGTCAGAACGTTTTGCAGCACTCCATAGAAGTGGCACAGATCGCTGCACTTATGGCGGCAGAGCTGGGGCTCAATGTTGAAAAGATCAAACGGGGTGCTTTGCTTCACGATATTGGAAAGGCTGTTGATCATGAGATAGAAGGTTCTCACGCCATCATAGGCGGAGAAATAGTAAAGCGTTACGGTGAGAAATCCGATGTTGTTAATATGATACAGTATCACCATGGTGAGACGGAGGCCCTAACACCGGAAGCTGTTCTTGTAGCAGCAGCCGATGCTGTGTCTGCGGCTCGTCCTGGAGCCAGAAGAGAGTCTCTTGACATGTACATAAAACGACTCGAGAATCTTGAGAACATTGCAAAAGGGTTCGCAAACATCGAGAAGGCTTACGCTATTCAGGCTGGAAGAGAAATAAGAGTGATAGTGGAACCGGAAAAAGTTGATGATGTGATGGCAGAAAAACTTGCCGGAGATATTGCAAAACGGATAGAAGAAGAAATGGAGTATCCAGGTGTTATAAAAGTGACAGTCATTAGAGAGAGAAGGAGCGTGGCTTACGCCAGTTAAGTTGCAATTGACACCCATAATTTTGTGCGGTAAAATTGTGCCGAGTGCCAACGTAGCTCAACCGGCAGAGCGGCTCATTCGTAATGAGCAGGTTGTGGGTTCGAGTCCCACCGTTGGCTCCATGCGCCCAAACCGGGCGCTTTATTTTTAATCAAAGTGAATGGGTGGCGAGAAAATGACCGGGTTTGAAAAGAAGGTATTTGAGTTCATAGATCGATGGGGACTTATAAAGCAAGGAGAAAAAATTCTGGTGGCAGTATCCGGCGGTAAAGATTCTATGGCTCTGCTCCACTTTTTGGTTTCTAAAAAAGAACGATTGGGATGTGAGATCTGCGTTGCGAATATGGATCACGGCTTACGTGATGACAGCGGTCGCGAGGAAGCCGTGATGATAGCCTCCTTTTGTGAAAAACATGATGTTCCTTTTTATCATGAGAGACGCGACGTAACCCAATATCATAAAAATAACCGTGGGCTTTCTCTTGAAGAAGCGGCACGTATTGTTCGATACGATTTTTTGTTCAATGCCAGAGAAAAACTTGGAGCCGATAAGATCGCCCTGGCCCATCATCTGAACGATTTGGTGGAGACGATGTTGATGAGGATAGCAAGAGGAACGGGGTTAAAAGGGGTAATTTCTATGAAGCCTATGAACAATTCTATAATACGTCCTCTCTTATCTGTTGGAGTGCAAGAAATACTCGATTATGTTACAATTAACATGATTCCTTATAAAGAAGATCCAACAAACGTTCTCGAGGTCTATGACAGAAATTTTATAAGAATGAGAATAGTTCCACTCTTTAAGGAACTCAACGCTTCTTTTGAAGATGCTATTTATAGGTTTTACATGAATATTATGGAAAGCTACAACATTATTGAAGAAAAGGTTCGAAGCTTTATTTCCAGTTTGGAAACGGAAACAGAGAATGGAAAGGTGCAAAGGTGCTTTGGGGAGCTGGATATCTTTTTGAAAGAACAAGACGCCCTTGTGGCTGAAGTGGTAAGAGAGATTGTAATGCGATTATCTGAGGATGGGTATCCACCTTCAAGGGAAAGAATAGAAGCGTTTATGAAACTCTTAGGCAAACAGGATAGAAGATGGACCATTGAGTTCAAAGAGGATATCAAATCGAGTCGTTTGGGGAAATATATATTTTTTTATAGAGGAGATCTGTTTGAAAGTATGAAAGACGATGTTGATGAAGTTATCGAAAAACTGCCGGTCAGAGTCTCAACAAGGTTCGGAGAGATTATTCTGAATTATGAGAAAGGTAAATTGGAACTCAAAGAAAAATTCGATGGTAAAAAAGTTTGTCCATGTACTCTTAAAGTATTAAAATTTCCTTTGAGGTTCCGAAGGGTAAAATGTGAAGATAGAATGATTCCTTTCGGGAGCAAAAAAGAAAAGGAAGTTTTTAAAATCATTAAAGAAAGTGGAATGACAGGTTTTATTACACGGATACCTGTACTGGAGAATGCTGATGGCACAATTTTATGGGTACCGGGAATTAGAGCCGCTGAGCAGTGCAGGGTGTCCGATTCCGAAGACGGATACGCCCTTTTTAGATTTGAAAGGAGGTAATTTGGTGGATCAAAGGCCTAAGTTTGGCATGATTCTATTCTATATCGTGTTGGGAGTCTTCTTAATGGTTGCTCTTAGAGGGCTATATACTACTGACACAAATTTGTCAGTACCTTACAATCGTTTCCTTGAAGATGTGAATGATAAGAAAATTATTAAGATAGTTATTTATGATGATGGGAGAATCGTTTATACAACCAGTGAAAGTTCGAAACGTTCTTTAGAAACCAAGGTTTCTCCCCAAACGCTTTCGACAGACAGGTTTCAGAACTATATAGACCAGCTGGTTACCGATGGTGTCAATGTTGTTTACGAGAAAGGGAATGATTCTCTTTTCTGGGTTAATCTGCTTGGCACCATTATCCCGTTGGCGATCATAGTGTTTATATGGTTTTTCGCGATGCGATCATTATCTGGAAGGAATTCTCAGGCTTTTACTTTCACAAAGAGTCCCGCGAAAAAATATCTTTCAAATGATAAGAACGTTACCTTCAAAGATGTAGCTGGAGTGGATGAGGCTATAGAGGAACTTCAGGACGCCGTTAATTACCTTAAAAATCCGAACGCTTTTTCACAAACCGGTGCACGTATGCCCAAAGGTATACTTTTGGTTGGGCCTCCTGGAACCGGTAAAACACTTTTGGCAAGGGCGGTTGCAGGAGAAGCTAATGTCCCATTCTTCTACATAAGTGGTTCCGATTTCGTTGAGCTTTTCGTCGGTGTTGGTGCAGCCAGGGTCCGTGACCTTTTTTCACAGGCAAAAGCAAGTGCACCCTCAATCATATTCATAGACGAAATAGATGCTGTTGGAAGGCACAGAGGAGCGGGTCTCGGTGGTGGACACGACGAAAGAGAACAAACCTTGAACCAGATACTGGTTGAGATGGACGGATTTGACGCGAAAACAGGTGTTATCGTGATGGCAGCCACCAACAGGCCTGATATCCTTGACCATGCTCTGCTCAGACCGGGACGTTTCGATAAGAAAATAACCGTTGATCCACCAGATGTGAAAGGCAGAGCAGAGATTCTAAAGATACACATGAGAGGAAAACCTGTTGATCCCGACGTTGATGTCTGGTTGCTTGCAAGGAGGACTCCAGGGTTTGTTGGTGCGGATCTGGAAAACCTAGTCAATGAAGCTGCCATACTTGCAGCCAGGAGAAAGAAAAAGATTATTGGGATGAAAGAACTCGAAGAAGCCATAGATCGGGTTATAGCTGGCCCGGCAAGGAAGTCCAGAATAATGAACCCAAAGGAGAAAAAGATTGTGGCTTATCACGAGCTCGGACACGCGATCGTGGGGCTCGCGCTTCCCAACGCTTATCCAGTTCATAAAGTTACGGTAATTCCGAGAGGAAGTGCTTCCCTTGGGTTCACCGAGAGTTTGCCTTCGGAAGATAGATACCTTGTCTCCCGTTCCGAGATGCTTGACAATCTGGCGCAGATTCTTGGTGGCAGAGCAGCTGAAGAGATTGTATTCGGTGAGATCACCACCGGGGCAGCCAACGATCTTGAACGGGCTACCCAGATGGCGCGAACGATGGTCTGTCAGTTAGGGATGAGCGATAGGCTCGGTCCAATAGCCTGGGGGAAGGAAGAAGGAGAGGTATTCCTCGGGCGCGAGTTAACACGAATGCGAAATTACAGTGAAGAGATAGCCAGTGAAATAGACAACGAGGTAAAAAAGATAGTTATAGAGGCACATGAAAGAGCCAGAAAATTGGTTGAAAAGTTCAGAGATAAACTTGATAAAGCGGCAGAATATCTCATAGAAAAAGAAACGATAACGGGCAAAGAACTTGCAGAAATAGTTGGATTAGCAGAGAGCGGGAATTATTACCGTGATCCTCTTGCTGAAACGAAGGGATCGAAGAGAAAAGTAAGTGCTGTAAGCACCAATGAAGAAGCAAAGGAAGGCAATGAAGATGAAAAGAATTGAAGAACACCAGGAAATTTTTGTTGTAGATACAAACAACCCTGAGTTGCGCTGGGAGGAGAATCCAGCCGGTGGGGCGTTGAATCTCATATCAAGCAGTGGGTTAATGAAGCTCATTCATAATTGCACCTATAAGATTGTTGAACCGCTGGAAACGCCGGACACTATTTTTGTTGTTGTCGAATCTTCGATAAAACATTGCTCATCGGCAGAGATCGGTGTGGATGTTCGAATAGAATGCGAGGTAACGATGACCGAAAAGGGAACGTTTAGTTTTAAAGGGAAAGTCTTTCAGGAGCAACGCCTGGTTGCTGTGTTCTCCACTGTGCGGCAGGCTGTTACGCTGGAGTATCTAGGGAGGAAACTGAGTGAGGAGACCTAGAGCCCCAAGAGCCTGGAAAGAATTTGAAAAGGTTTCCTTCTATAAGAAATCCGAGGTCTTTGTAAATCAAATAGAGCTTCAAGGAGACGTAAAGGTTGCATTGATTTATCCTAATGATTATCGTGTTGCCAGTGCTAATCTTTCGTTTCACGATCTTTTTGAGCGGTTCAATGCCCTTGGTAATGTTAGATGCGAGCGTTTCTTTTATGATAGATCTTTTGAAAAGTTTTACTCCATAGATAGCAGAACACCTTTAGACGAGTTCAGGATATGGGCAATATCAATTCACTTTGAGCTTGATATTTTGAATGTTCTGGAATTGTTGCGTAGATTTAAGGTGCCGCTGTTTAGTGAAGAGCGATTGGGGCATCATCCGGTTATCGTTATTGGAGGAGCTCTAACTTATTTCAACACGGCTCTTTTGGAACTTATAGCTGATGTGGTTCATATCGGTGATTTGAGTGAGAGCTTTCTAAGTGCTCTGGGGTCTTTGAAATCGTACATCGATAGAAAGGAGATAATCGCCGCGTTATCAGGACAAAAAGGCAGAACCTGTGATAGTTGTTTTGAGGAGAGGCTGGCTAGTGGTGTTTTTATAACACCTCATTCGGTGTTCGGAGATAGGTTTCTGATTGAAATCGGTAGAAGTTGTTTCAGGAAATGCAGGTTTTGTGTTGTTGGGTACTGTTTCGGGCCGGCAAGATTTAGAGGACTTGATGAGGTAATGAAATTGATGGAAACGGCCTCTCACCTTACGAATAAGTTTGGTTTGATCGCGGCAACGGTTACCGATTATCCCTATCTTGAAGAATTATTGAATTTTATCGAAAAAAGGGACTATCAAGTCTCGGTTTCCTCTTTGCGGTTGGATGCACTCAATGAAAAGTTGTTGACCATCTTGAGGAAAAGCGGACAGGAACAGTTTACCATTGCCCCAGAGGGTGGATCGCAGAGGCTCAGGAACCTTTATGGGAAAGGAATCTCTGGTGAACAGATTTTGAGTGCCCTGAAGCTTGGTAGAATGGTTGGATTCAGGCATGTAAAGCTTTACTATATATATGGCGCAGTCTTTGAAAGTGAGGAAGACAGGAGGGAAATCGTCGAAACTGCAAAACTGTGCAGGGAACTCGGTTATTCAAAGGTAACCCTCAGCCTTAATCCGTTGATTCCAAAGCCCGGTACACCGCTGGGAGCTCTTCCGATGCAGGACAGAAGAATTTTAAGAGGCCTCGAACGAAATTTAGCTTTAGCTTTGAGGAGTGTTGGTGCAAAAGCGGATTTTGAGAGTATCAAAGAATCGGTGATCCAGTTCAGCCTCGCTAATATGGACAGGAATGGTGGAAGAGAATTTTTGTTGTGGATAAATAACAATAAAAAAGGCAGAGAATTTCTCTATAAGTATGCAGAAAGGATAAACCTTCAAAGAAAGGAGTGAGAAAGAGTGGCCAAAAAGAACATATTGGTAATTGATGATGAGCCATCGATCGTCGAGCTTCTTAGTTTCAACCTCAAGAAAGAGGGATATGATGTCTTAAAGGCTTATGATGCCGAGGAAGCTCTCAAAATTGTAGAGGACAACGATGTTGACATGTTCATAGTAGACATCATGCTTCCTGGAATGGACGGTTTTGAATTGGTAAGAAACCTGAGGAGTACGGAAAAACACAGACATACTCCTGTGATATTCCTCAGTGCTAAAAGCGAAGAGTTTGACAAGGTTCTTGGGTTGGAACTTGGTGCTGACGATTATATTACGAAGCCATTCAGTGTCAGGGAGGCTCTAGCGAGGATAAGGGCTATATTCAGAAGGATCCAGCAGAGCGTTCAGGCAAAGGAAGAGAGACCTAAGAAGATAACGGCAAGAGACCTTGAAATAGACACTGAGAAGTATGAAGTGAGAGTCAGAGGGAAACTGGTCAATTTAACACCTCTTGAGTTTGAGCTCCTTAGATTCCTCGCTGAGAATGAAGGTAAGGTTTTCAGCAGGGATGTCCTTCTCGACAAACTCTGGGGTTACGATTACTATGGTGACACCAGAACTGTTGATGTTCATATAAGACGCCTGAGAACGAAGATCGAAGAGGATCCTTCCAATCCTAAATATTTCATAACAGTGAGGGGTAAAGGATACAAATTCAGAGACCCTGGAAAGGAAGACTGATTTTTGTTGACGGTATTTGTTATAATTCTGGCAGCGCTTTCCGCGCTGCTAGTTTATCTTCTGTACCGGACTAAAGTGGTGTATGTCAGGTATGAAAAAACTATAAAGCGTTTCGCGGAGCTCGCGAATATTTCCGGCTCCCGTTCTCCTGTTGCAATTTACAATGCAGTCAGGACACTTATTAGAGATAAAACAGAAGAGATTAAGCGTGTTTCAGAAAAATTAAAGTATATGGAAAACGTGCTCGATAATCTCGGTGATGCTCTTTTCATAACAGACGCTGAAGGTAGAGTTGAATTTATAAACAAATCGGCCAAGGAACTAGTGAAATCCCAGGACCTTCTCGGAAAGAAGATGAACGAGATAATCGACAATTATTACATCGTTGATCTACTTGAAGATGCCGTGAAGAGTGGTTCGGTTCAGCAGACGAATCTTACGATTTTTCATCCCAAACGACGTTTTTATGAATGCAAAGCTATTCCGGTTAGCTATGGTGAAAAGATTCATTGTTTGCTCATTCTCAGAGATATTACGATGGAGAGAAACCTGGAACTCATGAGGCGCGAGTTTGTTTCTAACGTTTCTCACGAATTGAGAACACCATTAACCTCGATACATGGTTACGCCGAAACCCTGCTTGAGTACGATTTGAGCGATGAAGAAACTGTCAGAAAATTTCTGAGAATAATCGAGGGTGAATCTGCTCGTATGACGCGCCTGATAAACGATCTGCTGGACCTTGAAAAACTCGAGGCCGGTGATATTCAACTCGTTCTGGAAGACGTTGAACTTTCTGAGGTGGGAGAGTACGTTATAAAAATTGTGTCACCTCTCGCTGAAGAACTCGGAGTATCAATTTATGAAGACATGGAACGTGGAGTCTTCGTTGAGGGGGATTTTGACAGGCTTGTGCAGCTGACGCTTAATCTTGTTGATAATGCCGTTAAATATACTTCTGTAAAAGAGCACGGACCAAAAGAAGTCTGGATACGTGTTTATACAGCGAATAATTATGCAGTGCTGGAAGTTGAGGATACTGGTATTGGTATTCCCGAAGAAGCTCGAAAACACATATTTGAGAGGTTTTACAGGGTTGATAAAGCACGGTCAAGGAAAATGGGAGGTACGGGTTTAGGGCTTGCAATAGTTAAATTGATCGCTGAAAAACACGGTGGAACGGTTTCACTGGACAGTGAATTTGGAAATGGGACAACGTTTAAAGTTAGATTACCACTTAAGAAGGTGATAGAATGAGAGCTTATGATGTTATTTTGAAGAAGAGAAATGGATTACCAAATTCACATGAGGAATTGAAGTTTCTTATTGAAGGTTATGTTAAAGGGGAAGTGCCGGATTATCAGGTATCAGCGTGGTTGATGGCTGTGTATTTCAACCATTTGACTCCAGAAGAGCGCTTTGATATGACAAGGATAATGCTGGAATCCGGCGATCAAATCAGTTTAAGTGAAGTCAACGGAATAAAGGTTGACAAACATTCCACAGGTGGTGTTGGGGATAAAGTCACCCTTGTTGTCGGTCCCATTGTAGCTGCAGCTGGTTTAACCATGGCCAAGCTTTCCGGAAGAGGATTGGGTCACACCGGCGGAACCATAGACAAGCTGGAATCTATACCCGGGTTCAGAACAGCTTTAAAGAAGGAAGAATTCTTCAAGATAGCAAACGAGGTTGGATTGGTTGTAGCGGGTCAGACAGCGACAGTGGCACCGGCTGACAAAAAGCTTTACGCTTTGAGGGATGTCACAGCTACGGTTGATGAGATATCTCTTATAGCTTCCAGTATAATGAGCAAGAAATTAGCCATTCACTCTGATGTGATAGTGCTGGATGTTAAGGTTGGAACCGGTGCATTCATGAAGTCCATTGAGGAAGCAACGGAGCTGGCCAGGGCGATGATAGATATTGGAAAGAGGTATGGAAGAAAAATAGGTGCTGTTGTCAGTGATATGAATCAGCCTCTTGGAAAGATGGTTGGTAATGCTTTGGAGGTCAAAGAAGCCGTAGAGACCTTGAAAGGGAATGGGCCCGAAGATTTAGATAGGTTGTGCAGGCTCATTTCCGCAAGACTGATAGAACTCGCCAGAGGAGTTTCTTCAGAGGAAGCAGAGAAGATGGTAAAAGATGTTCTGGAATCTGGAGAAGCTCTGGAGAAATTCAGAAGCTTTGTCATTGCTCAAGGCGGGGATGGATCAGTCGTTGACTCGCCAGAATCGGTGCTTCCTGCAGCGAAGGGAACGATGGAAGTTTTAAGTTCAAAAGATGGTTATATTTCTTATATAGACGCCGAGCAGGTGGGAATTTCCTCGATGATTCTCGGTGCTGGTCGTGCGAAAAAAGAAGATGCAATCGACTATGCTGTGGGAATAGAGGTTTTCAAGAAGCTTGGAGATAGGGTACTTAAGGGTGATCCCATTGCTCGTCTGTATTTCAATGATGAAGAGAAAGCAGAGAAAGCAAAGGAACTATTTTTAGAAGCGTACAAGATTTCTGATGCTCCAATTGAACCACCATCTCTGGTACATGAGATTTTTTAAGGGGTTTGTGTAAGATATGCGCAGATCAGTTATAATAATTCTTCTCGTTTTTTGTGCGGTCATCTCGATTGGTAAGGATGTTGTTTTTTCTCTCGAGAATAGAACCCTGAAAATAACTGACAATGACGTTCTCCAGAGTTATGACAACATCTTTATCTCTGTGGATTCTCTTGGAAGACTATATAACAACATTTTAATCACAGAAGCAGAGGATTCTGATGAATTCTTCATATTTTTTCCGGGGAATTCATTGGTAACGTTTTCATTGGTTGATGGTTCCGCAACGGTGGAGTTTGGTAGCAAATTCCATAATGCGGCAACGAAGCGTGACGATAAGAATTACGTTAGCCTCTCTTTTTTATGCACACTATTGAACCTGAATTGTGTTGATACCGAAAAAACGATGATCGTGTACGATGTTCCACCTAAAATCGAGAACATATCAAAAACTCCGCAGGGGCTTGTTTTTTATCTGGACAGACCTGCATTCCCTGAAATGTTCAGTTATTGGCATACCACCAGTGGCGCCTTAGTAATAACCATAAAGCCGGCTGTTAAAGGGGACAAGCTTGAACTTCCCGGCAGCCAAATCTTTACAGGAACCAACTATGTTAAGCTGTATATGAATACAGCTTCGTGGTCAGATCTTTCCGTTGAGGTTTCGGAGAATAAACTCATCGTAAACAGTAGATGGAGCCTCGGAAGGATACTAAAGAAAGATTCGGGGGCAGGATATTTTCTTGGTGTATTCGAAAATTATGTTTCCGGGAGAAGGATAATA
This sequence comes from Kosmotoga sp. DU53, assembly GCF_001639905.1. Taxonomy (NCBI): domain Bacteria; kingdom Thermotogati; phylum Thermotogota; class Thermotogae; order Kosmotogales; family Kosmotogaceae; genus Kosmotoga; species Kosmotoga sp. DU53. Next base: position 71,681 of record NZ_JGCK01000061.1, read on the forward strand.
TTAACTGCTTTGGAACTTGATCCCGAAAGATTCGATATACATCCAGTGCTTGCAAATGGGCGTATTCCTTCCGGGGAATCTCTTCTGTCCATGGCAAAGAGATACGATGCTTTTGCGGTGATAAACGGAGGATATTTTGATCCCTCCAGCTTTTATCCTATCGGGTTACTCATCGAGGATGGGAAGTTAATCAGCTTACCATCCCTTGAACGGCCGTTGTTTTTCCAGACAGAGGATGGAAAGATGGGAATAGGAAGGCTTGATACCCTCCTCTTCCTATCAATTGGGAATGTTACCCTTCAGGTAAAAGGAGTGAATACACCCTATCGTGGTTCTGTGGTTGTTTATACAAGGGAATTTTCCGGGAAACTGCCGTATCACGAGGACTATGTGTATGCATTTCTTGATGGTGAAACCATCAGTAGTATTGGTTACAAGGAACAGATAGAAGGTAATGAAAGTGTTATCCTCTTTTCTCCAGCAGCCATGGAGAAGATAGAAAAACTCGAACCAGGAATGAAGGTTAAATTTACGTTCTTCAATTCCTTTAACGAAAAATTGAAATTTGCCATAGAAGGGGGACCGCTGATTATTTCGCGCGGGAAACCTGTTACAGAATATGAGAAGAGTTTCTATTCCTCTTCTCTTCTCGATATAAGAGCTCCAAGAACACTAATAGGGATCACAAAAAGCGGTACTTTGATGTTCATGATAATAGACGGTTACCAGATGAAGAGCTATGGATTAACTTTTAAAGAGATGGTAGAATTCTTTACAGACAAAAATTTTGAATATCTCATGTGTGTGGATGGAGGGAAATCGTCCGCATTGGTTTTCAAAGGAGAGGTTTTCAGCTCTCCTTCTTCGGGTGTTCCCGTCGTTCCTGTGGGAATAGTTATAAGTCAAAAATAGAGTTCTGGAGGTGGAAGAAATGGGGAAAGTACCAGTTGAAGCCAAAAGAAACGTAACCTTGATAGGACATCATGGTTCAGGAAAAACACATCTCGTTGACTCTTTGCTTTTTAACGTGGGAATGATCGACAGAACGGGAATCTTCGTTACCGATAACGAAGAGATTGAAAAAGAGAGAAAGGCGACGTTCTCCCTTGGCGTAACAGGGCTCGAGTACAAAAATACCAGAATAAACATCGTTGATACACCCGGTATGCCGGATTTTCATGCCGAAACTGTGAACGGTATCTATGCTTCTGAGAATATTCTGCTGGTTCTAAATGCTACAGCAGGGATGGAGATTCAATCGGAAAGATTCGGGGCTGTTGCCAAAGAGCTCAGCAAGGGAATAATAGTCTTTTTCAATATGATGGATAAAGACAGAGCGGAATACGAAGCAGCTCTTTCTGACATCAAAGAAACCTTCGAGAGAAGTCCGGTACTTCTGCAGTTGCCCATAGGGACAGCCGCGGAGTTCAAAGGCGTAATTGATCTGATCGAAGGAAAGGCTTACATTTACGATAATGGCAAACCGCAGGTTCAGGAGCTTCCTGATGATCTAAAAGATCAATATGAAGAAGCGAGAACCAGGATGATTGAGGACATTGTAGAAACCGATGAAGAACTAATGGAAAAGTATTTTGAAGGCGAAGAAATCACAACGGAAGAGATTAAAAGGGCCTTAAAAACAGCCTATATAAACAATCAGATTATTCCCGTTCTTTTTGGATCGGCTCTAAAGAACATAGGAACAGATAGGCTCTTAGAGACCATCGTTGATCTTGGCAAGAATCCTGCTGAAGGTGGGAAATGGCCCGCGCAGCTTCAGAGCGGTGAGGAGATTGAAATATCCCCGGTTGAAAACGAACCCTTTGCCGGGTACATCTTCAAATCTGTTGTTGATCCGTTTGTTGGTAAGTTGACCTTTATCAAGATTATCTCGGGAATCCTTAAACCGGGAGATAGCATAGTCGTGGTTGACGAAGAATCCACGGAAAAGGTGAGTCATATTCTGGCACCAAATGGTACCAAGGATATTGAACTAGAGGAAGCCTCTGTTGGCGATATCATAAAGCTAGCTAAGCTCAAAAAATCAGCTGTTGGAGACACCGTAACTCATAAAGACAGGCAACTTAAGGTCAAGCTTCTCAACTGGCCAGAACCGATGATTTCCAAGTCAATACACCCGAAATCGAAAACAGACATCGACAAGATAAGCAACGGATTGTCCAGGCTTTCCGAATCCGATCCCACCTTCAACTGGGAATACGATCCTGAGACCGGTGAAACGGTCATTTCCGGGCTGGGGTCATTGCATCTCGATATTATGATCGACAGGCTCAAGAGACTTTTCTCTGTGGATGTCGAAGTTGGAAAACCAAAGATAGCTTACAGAGAAACCATCAGGAAAAAGGTTGTTGCCGAGTACAAGCACAAGAAACAGACCGGCGGTCATGGACAGTATGGACACGTTCAGATAGAGATAGAACCCCTTGAAAGGGGAGCGGGCTTCGAGTTCGTTGATAAGATAGTCGGTGGCGTTATACCAAAGAACTACATCCCTGCGGTTGAAAAGGGCGTTAAAGAAGCCATGAAAAAGGGTGTCCTCGCTGGTTATCCTGTAGTTGACGTTAAGGTCACCCTGGTATATGGTTCTTACCACGAAGTCGATTCTTCCGATATGTCATTCCAGATTGCTGCAAGTCAGGCCTTCAAAAAAGGAATGGCTGAAGCCAACCCTGTTATTCTTGAACCGATAATGGATGTTGAAATCTTCGTTCCGGATGATAATGCTGGAGACGTGATGGGTGAAGTCACATCCAGAAGAGGCCGCCCCATGGGGATGGAAACATTGGGGAAAGGTACCACGAAGGTTCTTGCGCAGGTGCCTCTTGCAGAAATGCTTGATTTTGCCAACAAGTTGAACTCCATAACCAGCGGTAGAGGTTATTTCACAATGAAATTTGCCGGTTACCAGGAGACGCCTTCAGATGTTCAGCAAAAAGTGATTGTTGAACGCGAAAGAGAGCAAGAAAACGGTTAATAAGCACAAAGAAGACGATTTTGGGGGGCGATAGAGCCCCCTTTTTTGGGAGGTAAAATGGCAAAGGATACGCAGGTTACGGCCTTTGACTTAGCGATTTATGAAATCTTTCCAAGAATGTTTGTGGACAAAGGGGGAGGCGCCTTTAAGAATATCTCTGGAATTCTGTCTGAACTCAAATCATTGGGAATTAATACGATCTGGTTGATGCCTATTCATCCTGTTGGGATAGAGAATCGCAAAGGTGCTTCCGGGTCTCCGTATGCGGTAAGAGATTATTTTGAGATCGATTCAAAACTCGGAAGCAAAGAAGATTACCGTGTTTTTGTAAAAACAGCGCATTCGTATGGTATAAAGGTTTTTATGGACATGGTGATGAATCACTGCGCGTGTGATTCTGTTTTAGTGAGGGAACACCCGGATTGGATCTTGAAAGATGGTCAGGGAAAATTCGGTCGCAAGATAGCCGAATGGGAGGATGTTTATGACCTTGACTATCACAACCAGCAACTGGTTGATTACATGGTAAGCGTTTTGAGGTACTGGGTCGAAGAATTTGACATTGACGGTTATCGTTGTGATGTGGCCGATCTGGTTCCTCTCAGTTTTTGGTTGAAGGCAAGGCATGAAATCTCCATGATAAAGCCCGATTTTTTATGGCTTTCAGAAGGCTACGAAAATGAAATGTACCGGGCTTTCGATATCACATATGATTACGATGGTTTTACAAACTTTCTTCAATATCTCGAGAAAAAGATCCCATTGATGGATTATATTTCCTATTTGAATTATCAGCATAGGAATTCGCCCAAAAATGCTGTAAAGTTACGTTTCCTGGAGAACCATGACCAACTAAGGATTTCAGGCAGGCTGGGAGTCGAAGAAGTCTTGGAATGGACGGCGTTTATGCTCATGCTTCGTGGGGTTCCCCTGATATATAATGGTCAGGAATATCTCAAGGGTTCCCGACCGGATATTTTTGATTATCCTCCATTGTAATGAAAAAAAGAACCTTTGGTTCAGGGATTTTCTGGCCGGGTTGCTGAAGCTCAGAAGTAAATCACCTGCGTTGAGGTACGGCGAAATGGAATTATCATTTGAAGACCGCGATGTGGTTTTACTGAAGCGTTTTTACAATGGTAGTGAGGTTCTGGCAATATTCAATTTCGGTAACGAGGAAAGGGAAATAGCAATTCGAACTTCCGAAAGATCCGGGGTTCTTCATTACATGGAACATTTGAGCGATAGTCCCGTACATCTAAAGGTTAGAAACCATGAGATGCGATTAGCCCTGAATTCAAAACCTCTGGTACTTTCGAGAGTCATATACTAAGAGGTGATTTTGTGCATTTTGGATATACCACTTATAAGATCAAACTTTACGCCATAAATTCACTGAAGGAGAAAAGAAGCGTTGTAAAACGATTGATAAACGATCTCAGGAAGAATTTTAATGCATCGATTGTAGAGACGGGTGCCCATGATTCCAGGGACTGGCTCGAGATTTCGGTGGGGATGATAACAAGAACGAGAAAAGAGATAGATGCGCTTTTTGAGTCTGTAGAATCGAGAATTATAAACTGGAACGGTCTGGAGGTAATCAATGTTGAAAGCGAGGTCTGGTGAGAACTTAGAAAACACGGAAAAAATTTTGAATGTACTCAAAGAAAAGGTTCACAGGTATTGCACCCCGTTGAGATTGAATCATATAAAAGGAGTATCGAAACTGTCAAGAGAACTTGCCCGGCAATACTTAGTCGATATTCAAGAGACTGATATAGCTGCCTGGGCACATGACATGTTCAGGGATGTAAGCAGTGAAAAACTGCTGAGTATGGCAAGAGATTATGGAATAAATATTTCAGATATAGAAGAAAAAAAGCCCATCCTTCTTCACGGGAAATTGGCTGCCATATATTTGAAAAAGCATTTTGACGTCGATGATGAAATCTTTGAGGCGGTTTACTGGCATATTACGGGTTATCCCGGTCTCTCTATTCTTGGGAAGATCCTCATGGTGGCAGATATGGCAGAAGAGGGAAGATCCTTTGAAAGTGCCAGGATTATACGTACCATCGCAAAGAAAGATCTGGAAGAAGCCTTTAAGAACGTGATAAGATTGAAAGTGAAATGGGCAGTCGAAAGTGGATTGTTCATCCCGGTTGAGCTGGCCATGACATGGAACTATCTTTTAGGGGGTGTTTCCCTTGGCGGCAATAAGGGTTCGCAGAAAGAATAATGCTTCGAGAATCGCTTTATTCCTTATTGTAGTTGTTGCGATACTGGCAGTTGGCGGTTATTTTGTTCTTAAAACCTACCGCGTGAAAAACAGCGAAACCTTTAAAGCAGAAAAAATTGACTATCTCATTCACGTCGATGAAAGCATTGGTGGAAACGAAAGTTACGTTTTGATGCGTACAAGGAGCAACGGGAAGATATTTATGGTTAAGTTCCCGAAGTACCTTAGTTTAGGACAGAAAGAAATTCTCGGAGAACAGGAATCATTGTCGGATGTCATGAGAGCTATTTACAACTGGCTTGGAATAAAGGCGGATATCAGTTTTTATTTCAGTCTGGATGATACAGTTCTAAAGGATCTGTCAAATAGCCTTGGTTTTTTCGCGGATAATTTTGATGATTTTCTGGATGGTGTTTCAAGAAGAGGATTCAATTTTTCGGATTACTGGAAACTCGACAAATACAGAAAGATTTTATCGGACGCTGGTTTTGAAACAAATTTAACTGCGGAGGGTATTGCTGCCTTCATCGAGAGAGTTTCAAATTCCCGTTTCTACGAATTCAAGCTCGAAACCCTCACTGATCACCCTATACAGGTCTATGTGAATAATGCTGAACCGAAAAAGGTTCTCTATATATCTACTGAGTCTATTAAAGAACTGAAAAATGAGATTCTGGAGTGGTAGGGTTTAAATGGCATTTTCAAAGCTTACCTGTTTGATCGTACTCGTCGGATTCCTGGCGTTTTTTGTTTTGTTGATGTCTTCAACCTTCTTGACTTCGGATGATTTCCAGGCTAAAGCTTGTGATGGCTTTTTTCTTGTCCTGGGGATAGATTCAGGTGGAAAACATTCCTTTGGCGGTAGAACGGATTTTATAGCGGCGGTAGAGCTTTACAAAGGCGAAGGAATAAAGGTTATCAACATTCCGAGGGACACGTTGGTTGTCAAGGATGGTGAAGAACACAAGATAAATGCTCTGTACAACAATTATGGGATTTCGACAGTGTTGAAGACTGTCGAAGGCCTTTTGAACATGGATTGTATAGGGTATGTGATTGTTGATTTCAACATTGTCGTGAAACTGACGAATTTTACTGGTCCTATTCCCGTGAAGATTGATAATCCGATGCATTACGATGATTTTCAGCAGGACCTTCACATTCATTTTGAACCGGGGGTTTACTTTCTCGAAGGAGAAGACCTTCTGAAGTATGCGAGATTTCGCCATGACAGTGCCGGTGATCTTGGCAGGATAGAACGTCAGCGTGAAGTGATAGAAAAACTTCTAAGAAAGCTTTTATCATTACCGCCTAAAGAGCTTCTGAAGGCTGTTAGATTTGTTTTCAGTGAGACTGAATTGGACTTCTCTTTTCCATCGGTTGTAAAGATGTTGATTGGATTCTTATCCGGAGAGAGGCAGATACATTTTTCAAGGCTTCCGGTAAAAATAGATGAAGAGGGAAATGTTTTTCCCATCATCGGGATGGTGGATCATGCTTCTGAGAATTCTTCAGCCGATCCCAGGATCCTTGTTCTTAACAACATACCGGGATATCAGGGAGCTCTTGGAAACTTTTCCGAGATTGTCTCGGGACAGTGGAAAACGAGGACGGGAATCGATATTGACGTTTTTCCCGATGAACTTCCTCTCGAAGATTTCATACCCCGTAAGTCTTATATATTCATAAACTCAAGAGAAGATGATGTTCTGGAGAATTTCCGGAAAGCGCATCCATTCCATAATGCTCAGATCTTCAGGGTATACAAACTGGAAGGCCTGAAGCAGTATTTTGAGGTTGTTCGATGGTTAGCTTCAGGGCGTTTTTATAAGAGTGGTTACGATGCGATTGTTATTTTGGGGGTAAGCGGTAAATGAGAAATCTTTCTGTTAGTTTAGAACTTGCGAGAGCTTTCAGCTCGAGAAACAGAAAACACTTTGTTTTGCCGTTTTTAGCCATAGTGATAGGGCTTATCGGGTTAATCGTGGTGTTGTCGGTTATCAACGGTTTCGATTCACTGTTGATCGAGTCATTAACCTCATTTTTTCCTCATCTTCTCGTTGATTCACCTGATTACGTTCCTTCAGGAATAAATGAGCTTCTTACCTATTTTCCTCTTTCAATACATGAAGGTGTGGTATCGATGGGGACCAACTTTTCGGGAAGCTTTGTTTATACCACAAATGAGGATGGATTGAGATATATCGACCGGTTTCTTCAGGATGGCAGAATGCCACTTGCAGAGAGTGAAATAGTTCTTGGCAAAGAGATAATGGAAAAGCTTGCGCTGACGATTGGAGATATCATTCTGTTGTACTCTTATAAGGGGAGAGAGCCTGTTTCGAAGCAGTATACAGTGGTTGGGACCCTAAACACGGGAATTTATCAGTTCGATTCTTCTGTGTGTGTGATACGAGGAGATCTGTTTGATTTTACTGCTGTTTATTTACTTGATCCGATGAAAGCCGGTGAGTTCAAGAGAAGGATCGAGAAGGATACATCTTTCGTTGTTTATTCCTGGCAGGAACTCAATCAGAGTTTTTATAAAGCGGTGAAGATGGATGAATTTTTTGCGATGTTGATCACTGTTTTTGTCGTTCTCCTATCAGGATTTGGTGTTTCCAATTCAATACTCTATTCGGTGCTTACCAGAAAGAAGGAAATAGCGGTACTGAGCTCGCTGGGTTTATCTTCGAGAAGCATCTCAGCGATTTTTGGGTTTCAGGTAGCATATATAGCAACCTTTGGCTCAGCGATTGGAGTTAGTGCTGGCGTGATGATCTCTTATCTCATCTCGAAGATACAAATACCGTTACCTTCGGATATTTTTTACACCACATCTTTACCGGTAAAGATAGAACCCTTGCATGTGTTGATCGCTGTGATTTTTGAGTTTTCTCTGGCTATCGTATTTTCGATGATTCCTGCAAGGATGGCCGGGAAGATCGATCCCATGGAGGTACTGAGATATGAGTGAGTTACTGCTCAAGATAGTAAACGTGGGTCATAATTACGGGAAGGTTCAGGTTCTGGAGAACTTGAATCTGACCATACAGCACCATGGTATTGTGGGTATTTATGGAAAATCCGGAGCCGGTAAGTCAACGCTGTTTGGCATAATCGGAGGGCTTCTGAAGCCGAAATCCGGAAAGGTTTTTATAGAGGAAAGAGATGTTTATTCGTCCATGAACACGACGTTGAGTGTACGAAGAAGACTTGGTTTCGTTTTCCAGCTCTTCAACCTGATTCCTGAGTTGACGGTTTACAAGAACATAGAAATAGCCCTGAAACTACGGGAAGGTCGTTCGGATCCTCAACAGATACGCCAGTTATTGCGGGAAATGCATATAGAGGACCTGGAAGGGCGTTATCCTTCGGAACTCTCGGTTGGAGAGCAGCAGCGTGTGGCGATAGCAAGGGCTGTTGTTGGGAGCCCGAAGCTTGTGTTAGCCGATGAACCAACAGGCAGCGTGGACGAACATAACAAGCAGGGAATATTGGAACTCTTTAAAAAGGTTAAAGCCAGGGGGATAACGCTGCTGATTACGAGCCACGATTTATCAACTCTAGAAATATGCGACAGAGTACTTGAATTAAGAGAAGGAAAACTCTGGGAGGTGCAACAATGAGAAGCATATTCAGGGATTTTTCAGAGGAGTTTTTTCAAATACTTACATATCCTAAGGAGGATTGGTTTGAGTTCTGGAAAGAGTACAAGAAGAATCATCCAAGGATTTTTGAAGAATACCTCATAAAACATTCCTTGACCGAAGAAGAGGAAAAGAAACGCCTCAAAAGCCTTGAACGGCGTTCCCTCGATATGCTGCGTCAAAACTGGCAGCAGTGCCAGCAAAAAGTCAAACAACACGTTATCAAAAGCATAGATGAATTGTCCGACAAACTGGAGCTTTCCAGAGAAGATTTTGTTGTTTTTGTTATGGGAGCTCTCGGTTACGAGCGCAGGATGTTTGTTCCCACATCTGTAGGGCATGTGATAATGGTAGATCTTGTTGGAAACTTGCAAAGGGGAAATCTCGAAAATCTCGGGGAGTTCATCATAGAAAGTATGCTCGAATTCAGAAGGTTTTCCGAATTAGAGGTAACGCTTGAGATGCCAGTAGAAGAAAGAAAAAGGCGCTTTGAAAAGTTGTTCAACGTCATTTCCGAAAAGATTAGAGAAAAAGAGTTTGATGAAAAGCTGAAAACCATTGTGAAACTTTTAGATCATTACGTTACTTATTACAACTGGACCGGGTTTTATCTTACCGATGAAGACGAAGCCACCCTGTTACTCGGTCCTTTTGTCGGGGAACCAACGGAACATGTGAGGATCAAGTTTGGTCAGGGAATTTGCGGTCAGGCCGCTGAGAAAAAAGCCCTGTTCCTTGTCCCGGATGTTTCCAGAGAAGCAAATTATCTATCCTGCAGTCCTAAAACGAAATCGGAAATCGTTGTTCCAATCTTGAAAGGGAACAAAGTCATTGGAGAATTGGACATAGACAGCCACAGTATTGGAGCATTTACTGATGCTGACAGCGAATTTCTTGAGAAGATCTGTAAGTTACTTGTAGACAATCAATGATCGGTTTGGTGCTGCATTTCATGGAATAAATTTAGTGTGTGTTTGTAGTTTGTTGTAATCTTAATTTAACCTTGATTGCGAAAATGAGAAATCAAATCTTCTCAAATTATACGAAAAAAAGATGATAGAATTTCCCGACACCTGCTTATGCCGGGGAGGGATGTTTTGTGGAACTCACCAATGAAATCAGACAGATTTCCAGGGTCCTCCAGACTCCTTTTCTCGTGATGGATCTGAAATATGTAGAAAAAAATTATTATGATCTGGTTAGGAACATAAAGGATGTTAGGGTTTTTTATGCTGTTAAAGCCAACTCTCATCCAAGAATAATTTCCCTTCTTCGCGATCTTGGCAGTTCTTTTGATGTTGCTTCAAGAGGGGAAATAGAGAAATTACTTTCCCTTGATGTTCCAGCGGAAAAGCTGAGCTTCGGGAATACAATAAAGAAAGTTGAAGATATAGCTTATGCGCATAGTGTCGGGATAGAATATTTTGCCGTTGATTCCGAAATGGAAGTTGAGAAGATCGCCGCTCACGCTCCTGGAAGTAAGGTTTACGGAAGAATTGCCACAAGTGGAGCCGATAGCGATTGGCCCCTTTCCCGGAAGTTTGGCACCGATGTGGAGCACGTGATTTCTATACTCGAATATGCTTCGCGGCTCGGGCTTGACGCCTACGGGGTCTCTTTCCACGTGGGATCGCAGAATTACAGCGTGAAGAATTGGGAGACGGCTATACAGGACGCCTCGAAGGTCTTCAAGGCTCTTAGGGCCAAAGGAGTTAACCTGCGGATGCTGAATCTCGGTGGAGGGATACCCGTAAAGCATGTACGGGAAATCCCATCGATAGAAGAGATTGCCGCCTGTATAAACGCTTCCATTGAGAAGTATCTCGGATTTGTTCCGAACCTCGAGGTCTTCATTGAACCCGGCAGGTCTATGGTCGGAGATGCCGGTATAATGGTGACGAGTGTGATATTGAAGAGCAAAAAAGGAAACGAAGATTGGCTGTATATAGATGCAGGTGTTTTTCATGGGTTAACGGAAACCATCGAGAATTTCAGGTACGAAGTTATCACCGACGTGGAAGACAACAACTTGAAAACCTTCCACCTTGCTGGGCCAAGCTGTGATTCAGTGGACACGATCTACGATGACATCAAGTTACCTAGAAGCATCAGTTATGGTGATATCCTTTACTTTTTGAATGCCGGTGCTTATACCACGGAATACGGGACGCACTTTAACGGAATAGAACCCCCCAGGATATATTTTGTGGACGAACTTGTCGAATTCACGGAAAAGAGAGTAAAAAAAGAGGAGCTTTAAAAGCTCCTCTTTTTCATTTTCCGAGAGCACCTTTATATATAAATCTCATAAAGACATCGCTTTTCTTACCCGGAGTGTTTTTCCAGCCAAAGATATGATATCCCAATGTTCCAATGTATAGCTCAGAGGCAAACTCATCTGTATCCGAGTCCGTATAATAAACATACCTTGATTTTCCGTCTAAATCTGTTTTGAATAGATATACGTCGTAGTCTTTATCACGATAAACCGAGCCAGTCACGATAACATTGTCTCCGAAGACTTTGATATCTCCTGCAATATCGTCTCCATCATTGTCTATACTGATTTTCCATAGAAGATGCCCCATGGGGTCAAGCTTCACAAGTAATAGATCGTTATCCTGGTCAAATGGGCTGTCAATTTCTCCAAGGAGATATATTCCATTTTTTGTTACAAAAGCATCGGTGAAACGTCCGATCATCGGTAGTTCAAGGTAACGGGTGATTTTATAGCCTTTCAGAACCGTGACTGCAGGAAGGATTTCAGAATCTTTTTTAATGAAACCTGCTACAACTGTTAGATCATTCTTGAAAGACAGGGTTTCTGGTTCCAGCGGGGGAAGTTTGATAATCGAAGAGGTTGACGAACCGGTGAGATTCAATTTTTGTAGAACAGGAGTACCATCCTGGGTTTTTCCAAGAATAAGAAAAGTGTTGTTACCGAGAGGTTTAGGCTCTTTCAATAGAGAATATTTCTTATCCGTGAGGATATTTACCAAACCGTCTTTTATCATCGCCGGTAGGTAAACGCTTTCATCATAAATTGCACCGAAGAAACGGTCGCCGCTCATTGCCAGGACTTCGAAATTCGTGGCTTCTAACGTAGTTTCTCCAAGTTCTTCGCCCGCAGAGGTTATTCGGATCACCCGAAATGATTTTTTATACGGTTCGAGAGATTTTATTACGATCCGGAAGATGTCTTTTTCTGCATACTCAAGGGTTGTAAAATAATCCCAGCCAGCTGTTCCAAACGAGGATGAGATTTGGAGGGGAACGGTAAAATTCCAGAACTGTCCGGGATAGGTTTTATCGTATACGATGGTCGTTACTTTCCAGCGATAAATTTTTCCAGGGCTAACCGCGAGCTTGAAATGGTTCTCTTTCAGTCTGTAACTCTTTTTGCCATCTCCGTCTTCTATTTCCAGAAGGTAACTGATGGTTTTATTGTAAGGGTTCGATATATCCCAGCTAAGGGTTACCTCTCCGTTGATGGGAACGATTGTCTCGTTATCCGATGGAGATGGGTTGTAGGGAATGTATTTCTTTTCTCCAAAAGCGAAACCAAAAAGCATAACACTCAATAAAAAAGTCAGGAGAAAGTTTCTTAGCATGCTTTCCTCCTAAATGAATTTTCTGAGCTTTTCAAATTCATCATCCGTTATCAGATTACGCCTGTAAAGATCCCCAAGGACCTTATAAGCCAGTTCGTAATCTGCCAATTCGCTGAGCTCTTTCCTAAGTTGGGCGATTTGCACGGTTCTTTCATCAATCTCCCTATTATCCTGCTGAGAGTTTTTAAGGGCATTGAGTATGGGGACATACTTCAGCAGTATATCTCTGGCGATTTCCTCTGGTGATCTTTGTTTCACGCGGCTTACACGAGGTTTCCTCACAATGGCATACTGTGGCAGAATAAACCACCCAAGCAGGCTTCCCGCGATAAGCCCACCAACGTGAGCGGAGTTGCTGATATTGGGTATCATAAGACCAAACATGAGGTTTAAGAGAATAATAGGCAGCAGAGAAAGTCCTGTAACAGATTTCAACACAACAGGTGTATCCTTTTTAAAGCCGAGGGCAAAAAGCACCCCGACCAATCCGAAGATGGCGCTGCTGGATCCGATGGTTATGTAAGGGGTCATTGTGGCCGCCGTCAGGTTTCCAATTATTCCAGAGACGAAATAGAAAATGAGGAATTTCCGCATGCCGTAAATTCCCTCAACAAGATATCCAAGCTGAAACAAGGCATACATGTTGAAAAGAATGTGGAGCATGTTTCCGTGCAAAAAGAGCGCGGTCAAAGGGGTATAAAAAAGACCTCTTAACAATGCACCGCGGCTTATACCACCGTAGATCAGGATCAGATTGTACAGATCAATAGTTCTTCTGGAGTGGGATAGAATAAAGACGAAAAAATAAACAGCCAGGTTAATGATTATAAGTATTATTGTAGCATTTGTACGCTTTGAGATTCGCATCTTTTTATCCACCTTATCTGAGTAATCTTATAAGTTTTTTGTATTCCTTCTCATCAATTATATCTTTTTTGAGTCATCTCGGAGATGATTCGAATGGCATCATCGCGGTTTGTGTCACCGAGATCTTTAAACAACTGTGCGATAATGGTCTTTCTTTCATGAGGATCGGTTTCCTTTGCTAGCATCTCTGAGTACTTTTCATTCATGTTAGCTATTTTTTCCAGACGTTTTTTCTCTTTTTCTTTTCTGGCTTGTTCAAGTGTTTCATATTGTGCCTTAGCTTCTTCAAAGCTTCTATCGAGCTGAAAGTAAAGAACCTGAATTCTCATGAGTTTATATCTGATGTACCAGCTGAAAAGGCCTGACGTGATTATCGTGAATACAACAGCCATGGGTATGGACAAAGGGCTCCTCAAAATCATCGGGATTTTCTTTCGCAAGCTTTCAATGGATTGCATCTTGAATTCATCGTTGAAGGTTATGGACAGAAGTTTGAAGTACATTATCAAGGTCAGGATCGCCGAAATCATGAACACGGAGGAGGCAATCATATATTCGGGTCCAAGAAGTCCCACCAATTCTTCCGGCGAGATATTTTGTACGGTATCAATATTGGATACAAATAGTTGAGCCGATACAATCCCCGAAAGATTCATCACTGAAAATACGAGGGAGTAGAAAATTGCCCAAACTACCGCTTTTCTTTTCAAACCAAAGCTGAAAAGTTCTTCCTCTTTGATAACACCCTTTTTCAACGAATTTTCAAGGTGTTTATCTCTATTCCAGGCGAGAACGTGCCATATATACAGACTCAACACTATACCTATTACTACAAGGGTTATAGCAAGTCCCTGATTTTCAAAAAGCAGTCCAGCATAACTGAAAAAAACACCGAGGATAAACAAATATCCGGGAACCCTGATCACTCTTCTTTCACCTCTCCGACGTCCAGAGTTTCTGGATCGACCGTAATGGTTTTGAAGTCTCTGTACAGCACCCTTCCCGGGGCAAACCCTTTGGGTTTCCAGAGATTTTTAACTTCTGTATAGTCAACCTCTACCTTTTTGGAATAACGGGCTTTCGAAAAACGTGCAGCGAGAGCTGCACCATAAAGATATTCCCTTTCTGATGGTTTTCTGCCTGACACTTTCAGTATAACATGAGCACCCGGTATGTTTCGTGCGTGGAACCAGATATCATTTCTTGCGGCCTGTTTTCTCAGAAGGTCGTTCTGAAGATTGTTTCTCCCTATAAGATAGGTCCAGCCGTTTATATTGAAAATCCTTGGCCCGCTGATGGGAGGCTTTTTGTTTCGCTTTCGGGATTCCTTTATCAATCCGGTGTGGACCATCTCTTCTTTAACGGCATCAAAATCCTTTTCATCTTCCGCCAGCAGAAGGATCTCTTTCAAATCCAGGAAATATCCCAGTTTTTTTTCTAATTCGTCTAACCTCTTTTCTACCTGTTTGATCTTTCTTTTCGCTTTCTCGTAGTATTTGAAAAAGGATTGTGCATTTTGTGCCGGAGTGAATCTGGAATCCAATTTTATTTCAATCTCTTCCCCGGTATTCCAATCTTCCAGAACAACGGTTTCTCGCTTCTCATTCAAGCGATATAGATTCGCGGTCAATAGTTCTGCCCGGCGTCTGTAATCCTCATAATCTTCTACCTGGCTTTTCTCCCTAAGAAGTTTATCTCGTAGCTTTTCCAGTTTGCCGATTTCCTTTTGCAGTTTTTTTAATAGAAGAGCCCTTTTTGATTCAATTTCTCTATGCAATCTGGAACTTTCGATTACCATCATGATAGCGGTGTTTACGGACTCTTTTTCACAGGGATACCTTTTGTCCGGTAGCAAAGATATCTCTGAAGAATCATCACGATGGATTACATAAACATCCTCGTTTTCCAGCTCTTTTTTCAACGTTTCAAAGACTTTCCATAGTGAGATTATTGCACTCCCATTCCTGGATTCAAGTTCTCCAGGATTCAACTCGAAAAGCTCAAAAATCTTCCTGATCGTCTTTTTTGAGATACCTTGAATATTCTTGATAATAGCAGTTTCAATATTTCCTGAATAATTTTTGATTAAGCTTTCCAGTGACTCTTTAGTCAGATCTGTTATCAATACACCGTTTTTGTCTGGAAAGATGTATCGGGCGCCGGGTAACAGGGTTCTGTTTTTTGTTACACGTGGTTTGAACGACTGAAGGATTATACCGGAGGCACCGGTAACGATGATGTTTGAATTGGGGCCCATCAGTTCGACGATTAACCGATAAGCCTCTTTCTCCCCGAAGGGTGTCTTCTTCTCAAAATCCAGCGACAATATCCTGTCCATCCCGTGTTGTTCGATACTCCGAAGTACCGCACCAGTGAGCCTGGATCTCAAAAACTGAAGAAATTTAGATGAATCTGAAGTTCCTGGAGTGAACCTCTCTCTGAACACAAGGAACGTCCATTCCGGGTGTAGAGAGATCTGAAACATCCCGGAACGAAACTTGAAGAAGAAGTTCCATCTATCCTTTTGATAAACCTGCCTCAGAGACTCGTTCTGGATTTTTGTCATGGTCTTTGAAACTTTGTAGAGGATAACACCATCAAAGGTCATCGTTTTTTCCCCCAATCGCTGGAAGAAAAGAATATTCCCCATTTTTACTTTCAGGAGGGTACAGCATGAATAACGTGCTTCCAGAACCAGACATCCTTACCATTATTGCATCCTCTTTCAGGGATTCGATTGCCTCCACGTATTTTCCTTTAATCTCCGGAAAAGCTTCAGAAACGACTTTTTCAAAGTCATTTTTGGATAATTCTCTGATTCTATTGTAATTTTTCTCTAAGAAAGCTTCATAAAGTTTATAAACATTGCCATCATCCAGAATTTTTTTCGTTCCTCTTTCGTCTAAGAGTTTGTACGCATACGCTGTTTGAACTGAAACATTCGGGAAAATCAGTGAGACTCGATAGCCGCTTAATCCTTCCAAATACTCCAGTATTTCTCCACGGCCTCTTCCGATGGCGGTGCCGCCCCTCAAAAAAAAGGGAATATCGCTTCCAATTTTTTTGGAGATCTCGTAGATCGCTTTGGCATCGACCCTGTATTTCGAGGCTAGAAAGCTTAAAATCGTGGCTGCGTCAGAACTTCCGCCACCCAGCCCTCCGCCTGATGGTATTCGTTTTCTTAGAAATATACGCAAGTAAAGCCTGTTTCCTGTTAGTTGTTCAAAGAGTTCACAGGCTCTGTATATGGTGTTTTCAGGACTCCATTTCAAATTAGCATCACTGTCAAACAATACCCCAGGTATGGGCCTATCTTCAACGAACAGTTCGTCGTAAAGTGATATCGTTTGAAAAAGCGTGAGAAGCTCGTGAAAACCGTCATCACGCTTCGGCCCAACAGCGAGGTAAAGATTTAATTTGGCGTAAGCTTTTAACAACCCGTTATTTCTTTCAACACCAGTTTCGACCAACCTTCAAGTCCCCAATCTTTTTTACAGAGTTCATCAGGATGAATCCATTGGATTTCAAACATATCCTCTTCTCTGAGACCGAAAAACTCTACTTCTGCTACATAGGCAATCCCCAGGTGTACCCTGCTGACTTCCGTTGAGGTTTCATTTATCAATCCTATGTACTTCAATTCTTTTATCTCGACTTCTACTTCTTCATTTATTTCGCGTTCCATCCCTTTTTTAAAGGTTTCCCATAGATCGGAAGAAGCATCGGTATCGTTTATATGTCCGCCAACACCAAGAGAGTATTTGTTGTGAAGCCTTTTTTCTCCCTGTCTGGTTGTACGTCGTAACAACAGCACCTTACCTTCCGACATCATGACGACATAGGGAATTATCTGCCGGTAATTTTCATCGAACTCTGCCGCATTCCGAGGTAAAAACTTGCCGAATTCTCTCAACTTAGACTCAATTATCTCTTCGCTTACCTTAAGTACACCTTCTTCCGTGAGAATGTCTGAAAGAGCCTGTGTTTTTACTACCAGAACGTTTTCTTCCACTGTTTACCTCCTCGATTAGCGTTTTCCCCTCATTTCCGGGGGTTCTTTTAGAAGCTTTCTGACAAAAGCCTCTTCCTCACTTTCTGGTAAGCCCTCAAGACGTGCACAGTATAATTCTTTCAGTATCATTTTTATCTCTGGGCCTTCTTTCAAGCCGTACTTCTGGATTAAAATTCCACCATTTACTTTTGGTTTATTGCTTTCAAGAGCCTTGAGATATTTCAACAGAATGTTCGACTTTTTTTCATCGAAATGTGCATCGATAAAGTGAAAAATCTCTGCCGATGGTCTTTCCATCAGTCTGTATAGATTGGAAAATCTCCAGTCCTCCATTTCTTGGAGTTTTTTTAATATCCTTAGACTATTTTTCAGAACTTCTGGAAGACGTTTGGGGAAACCATATCTTGATATTATCCAGTCTGTTGATTCCTCTGGAGTATTTTCGAGAACCAGCATCACCATAACCGTTATTTTTCTGCTTTCATTTGTTAGTTTCTCAATAGTTTCCCATCTTGTGAACAGCCGGTCAAAATGTTTCTGGAGCTCTTTGCTGTGACGAACTCCCGGAAACAAATGTTTGAGAATATCAAGTTTTGTCATCCTTTTTACTGCGTTTTGAGGTTCAGGTTCGGCAAGAATTTTCTCCAGCTCATCTCTCAGTCTCTGACCGGTGACTCTTTCAAGGTAACCATCATTCACAGCTTTTTTCAACAGTTGCAACGTTCTCTCTTCGATCTTGAACCCGAAGCGTTGTTCGAAGCGTATGGCTCTGAGTATCCTTGTTGGGTCTTCAATAAAGCTCAGATTGTGGAGAATGCGGATTATGCCTTTAGCGAGATCTTTTCTACAACCAAAGAAATCAAGCAAAAGACCATATTCTTCATGATTGAGTTTTATTGCCATGGCATTTATCGAGAAGTCTCTACGGTACAAATCCTTTTTTATTGTGCTTGTTTCAACATTTGGAAGGACAGCAGGTTCTTCATAAAATTCAGTTCTCGCCGTTGCTACGTCTATTCTCACACCATCACTGAAGAATATCGAGGAGGTCTTAAAACTCTTGTGTTCGACGATTTTCACATCGAAATACCTTTTGACGGTGTGACTGAAAATCCTGGCGTCACCTTCAACAACGACATCGATATCGTAATTTGGTATATTCAGCAAAAGATCTCTGACCATTCCCCCAACGAGATATGTGGGCATCAAAAGTTCGTCTCCAACGACGCCAAGAAAGCGCAGCAATGTCTGGATTCTTCTTGGAAGTCTTTCCTCGATCAGTTTATCTACCTTTGTTGTTATCGGTGTGGCGAACCCAATAAACCGATCCTGTTGTCCTTTCAATATGTATCGGCTTCTCATTATGTCGCTACGGGTAACTATTCCGGTAAGAACTCCGTTTTCCACCACCAGTGTTCTGCCCACACCTTTTTCAACCATTTTTCTCATGGCTTCGCCGATTGAATCTGTTGGTTTCACCGTGACGAGCTCCGTTGTCATGATTTCCCTTATTTTTTCGTTGGCCAGTCCGTGTTTCAATGCTTTTTGAACATCCTTCCACACGATCATTCCCACAAGTTTTCCGTGATCTATTACCGGGAGGCCGGTATGACCGGTGTTTGCCATTATCCTTGCAGCCTCACTTACGGGCATATCCGCGAGAACCGTTCGCACCGGCGATGACATGATGTCTTTAACCCTAACAAATTCCAGGACATTCTCTTTCAATGAACTGATTATCTTTTTTTCAACCTCCTGTAAGGAAACGTTGTCCAAGTAGCCCAGAGTGTAGAAAGGATGTGATAGCAGATTCGCATCCTCAAAGATGCGTCCAAAATCTATTTCACTGTATCGCGATCTCGCTATGATGAATACGCGTCTCCCTGATTTTATGAGTAGTATCAAGTTATCGTAACCGAGAAACCGCCAGATACGGTCTGCTATTTCGAATATGCCTGAGGGAAGTGCGGAATAATCAACGGCTGCAATTCCTACTTCAATTCCGTCAACGATAAGCTTTTTCACCGTTTCAAGCAGTTTTCTGTATAGTTTTAGTTGTTCATCAGAAAGGTTAACCTTCAGGTATTTTAAGACCCCTTCAAAGGATGCTCCAGATTCCAACAGCCAAGATGCGGCCTTCAGATCCTGGGGAGTCGTTGTTGCCAGGGTGAAGTTGAGTGTAGACCGATAAAGTGCCGTCAGGAACAACGTTGCTTCAGCGGGTGTTATCTTTATACCGGCTTCCATCAGAAGCGTTGAAATAAGGGTGATGCACGCTCCAAGATCTTTTGTATATAGCTTTTCCCAGCGGGTTGCTGTTGTTTCGTGATGATCATATACAATTGTCGAGACTTCTTTCACGAAGGGTTTGAGTTTTTCGGGTAGTCTATCATAATCCGAATTGTCCACGATTACCAGGGAAGAAATACTCGTTAGTGTCAGGTCTTCGTCCATTCTGAAGGACAGAAACGGGAAAAATTCTTCGATGAAATCAAGTAATTCTTCATCAAGTTTTCCACCAAAAACGATTTGGTGGTCAGGGAAAAGCCTCTGGGCCGCTACCGCTGAAGCGACCCCATCAAAATCAGGGTTAACATGCGTCGTTATAATTTTCAAAAGGGTTCCCACCTTTTGAGTTTTTCGTAGAGAGTGCTCTTACTGATTCCAAGTACTTGAGCGACCTTCGTTTTATTTCCGGAATACTTTTTCAGCAACTTGCGTATGTAACGCTTCTCGAGTTCCTCCAGGGTCAAATCTTCATTGGAGGCACCTCTGGAATTATCTATTCTTGACCCAAGTACATCGAAAAGCATCCATTCTTCAAGTGTCTCAGAACTATCGTGAACTGCGAGTATTGATAGAAGACAGTTTCTCAGTTCTCTGACATTTCCAGGCCAGTGATAGTTCATCAACGCCTGAATAAAGGTTTCGGAAATTTTCGGTCGTTTTCTCAAGCCGAGTTCCGCAGAGATGTCTTTGACGAACTGTTTTGCGAGAATCGCAATGTCTTCCGGCCTCTCTCTTAATGGCGGGAGCTTTATACGCACGACGTTGAGACGGTAAAACAGGTCCTCACGAAACTTCCCTTCTTCCACGAGTTTTTCCAGGTCTCTATTGGAAGCGCAGATTATTCTGACATCTGTTTTTTTCCTCTTCGTACTCCCTATTCTCTGGAAGGTGCCCGTTTCAATAAAACGGAGCAGTTTTGGTTGAAGTGTTATTGGTAATTCAGAAATTTCGTCCAGGAAAAGCGTTCCCCTGTCGGCTTCTTCCACAAGCCCCTTTTTCGAATCTCCAGCACCGGTAAAGGCTCCCTTTTCATATCCGAAGATCTCACTTTCAAAGTAGATTTTCAGGGATTGCCCCACAGTTTATATCAACAAATTCATTTCTTCCACTAAGTTTATGGATCATCCTTGCGATAACCTCTTTTCCTGTGCCGCTTTCGCCCTGAATAAGTACGGTTACTTTTTTGGGTGCTATGTTTTCTATGAGTTTCTTTATTGAAACAATTGACTCCGAAACGCCGAGTAACTCATCGGTAAAGCCTAGCTGCTTGACTTTTTTCAGCAGCAAGCGGTGTTCCCGTTGAAGCTCAGCGAACTTTAGGCTCTCTCAACCTCTACGAGCGCATGATTCAAATCGAAGGGTTTCTCAAGGAAATTGTAAGCTCCTTTCTTTACCGCTGAAACTGCAGTTTCTATGTTACCGTGGGCAGACATAACGATGACGATAGTCCCCTGACTTCTAGCGAGGTCTATCAGCTCAATTCCATCACCATCAGGTAACCTGACGTCGAGCAAAGCACAGTCGAAACTTTCTTCCTGAAGCAATTCTTTTGCGCTTTTTAGATCGTGGGCTTTTGTTACGAGATATCCTTCGCTTTCCAGTGCTTCGCAAAGTATTAAATTGAATGCCATATCATCGTCCACAACCAGTAATTTTCTTTGCATTTCACTCCACCTTCTTCATCGTTAGCGAAAAAACGGTACCCTTTCCAGGGATACTCTTAAATCTTAATATAACACCATTGTCCTCGCAAAAGCTTTTGGCTAAAGCTAATCCAAGCCCTGTTCCCTGTGGTTTCGTGGTGAAGAATATCTTGAATATTTTCTCAGCGTTTTTTGGTTCTATTCCAGGACCGTTGTCACAGATAATGACTGTTATGATATCGCTTCCTTCACGAAGTTTAACGGTAACCGACGCGTCGTCAACATTTTCGCAGGCTTCTATAGCATTCAAGATCAGGTTTTTCAAAACATTCTCAAGCCTGTGTGCCTGAACCTGAATCTTCCCATCGCCGTGATAGCGACAGGAGAGATGCACCTTCCTGGATTCAGCAATGGAACTCATATATCCCATAATTCTTTCGAGCAAATCTTTAAGGTTTACTTCTCCAAAATCTTCTCCGAAATGGTACAACTGCAGAACCGCAGCGATTTTTTCGCGAAACTCTGACAGGTTTCTCTTGAGTTGCTCCAGATATTTCTCATCCTTCGTGCGAATATACATATCAAAGGTTAATTGTATGGTTGCAAGAGGTTGTTTGAGACCGTGTGCAAGATCTGCGACGCTTTCAGCACTGACTGCGTATTTTCTGGTTTTTTCCAGAAGCCGTTTTGTTTTCCAGTAGGCAGTTACATCCGAGAAACTGACGATCCACCCTTTGTTCTTCCTGACGATGGAGACAAGGAATCTCTTCTTCAAACGGCGGGAGTAAATCTCATAGTTTCCATCTTCAAGCGAAAAGCGGAAACCACTACGCTTCATTAAAGCTCTAAAATCCTTTGCTTTGGTATTGTGCCTCTCAAGGAAGTATTCCTTGAAGGCCTTATTTGCTATCTTGATTTGAAAGGAATCGTCGATTATGGCAATAGCGATGTTGAGAGAATCCAGAACCTCGGCAAAATCTGAATACAGCTTTCTGTAAAGCTCCCATTCCTGTCCTAACTGATATACAACATTCTTATAAGCTTCGTAGATCTGGCGGTAGATGCCATGCAGTTTCCCCGGGGGAACTTCCATTCTCCCGGCGAAAGCGTTCAAAAGCTTAAAAAGAGGGATGTTAAAAAGGTAATGGGAAACCAGAAAACCTGCACCTGCTGCAACCATAAGCGCTACAAAACTACTGACGGATAGCGAACCATACAAGAACAACACAACAAAACCGCTCAAAAAAGTCCAGATAGCAACGGTCAACGGTATTCTGAAATCCTCTTTATTCCATCTTGTTAGGAACAATTTCTATCAACTCACCTTCTCTCGCTTTGATAAGAGATTTTGCACTTCCCTCATTCACAGCGATTTCTATAAAGCCACTGCTATCAATGTGGACGAGAATTTCACCGGGTCTAACATCAAAGTATGTCTTTCCAAAGGTAGCCCCGAATTCGTTCTTTCCGTATTTAATGAGAATTTTCTCTCCTTCATTGGGATTGACAGCTTTTAAGAGTTGTTCGGGGATATTTGTTTCCATGTTTCCAAAGTGATCGTAGAAAGCTACTTCACCGATGATTGAATTACCTTTTATATGGGATTTTCTGTATCGTAATACCTCGTAGTTCATCAGCAGAGATCCCACTCTGGAAAGCTCAAGACCGTTTGCCAGATGCGCAGCTGCAGCTGCGAAGATGTCTCGGCCATGGAAGGTCGTGGAATGCCCGTAGTAGTACTTTTTGTTGTCCAGTTCCCTTATTTCATGAACGCCATACTTCTCAGCCACAAAGGTGAATAAACCGTTATCCGGTCCCACAAAAGTCATTCCATTTTTGGTTCGCATGGCTATGGCTTTTCTGGATGTTCCGACGCTGGGATCAACTACACACAAAAAAATTGTGTCCTTTGGAAAATCTATAGACGCTCTGAGTAAGATATGGGCTCCCATCCTGATGTTGAAGTGGTCGATATTGTGCGTTATATCGATTATTTCTTCCTTTGTAATGCTTCGAATAACAGCCTTTGCTACACCTACATAATAACTGTCGTAACCCCAATCACTCATGAAAGCAATCATTTATCTCCCTCCGTTTTCTCAGTATATTTGTAAGCATTTTTTCCAGTTCTTCATCCTTCAATCGGTATAAATTCGTTACCGTATCGCGGTCACTCGAACCGAATCCTTCAACGACTTCCACGGAATATTCACCAACAAACACAGACCAGAAATCCTCTTCACGCTTGTTAGAGGGAAGCAACAAAGCCCCTAAAACCTTCGCATGAGGTAAAAGAAAATCTATATGCCAGTGATTTTTCTTACCACCAATAAGATGACGTTTAACCCGTGAGGTCAACCCTCCCATCCCTGAGCCGATATAAGCATATGTCCCTGGCTTCAGTTCCCATGATCTGGCTTTGGTTTTGAGATTTACATTAGAATCTACCTGCAAAAATAAGATATAACTTCCCTTATCCAGGATATCACCCTAATAAATTATACGATAAATTGAGGTTTACAGTTCTCCTGTGTTGGTGCGAGGGTAGCTTTTTTACGAAATTGGTATAATCGTTAAGGAGGTTGATATTTATGGCATTTGTGGAGATTTATCCGAATAGAGTGAAAATGAATGCTTCCTATTTGAGGAATTTATGTGCTGGTTACGGTGTTGAAGTTGTTGGTGTAACCAAGGTTACCTGTGGAGATGAAAAAATCGCATCCGCGATAGTTGAGGCTGGTGTGAAGACAATAGGTGAGTCCAGGATTGAGAATATCATCAGAATCAGAAATTCAGGTATGGATAACGCCAATTTTATGCTTTTACGTCCTCCTCAAAGGAGCAGAGTGTCTGCAGCCCTGGATGTTGCTGATGTCTTTCTGGTATCGGATCTGGATATGCTGGGTTGCTTTATGGAAGCTCCCAATCTGAGAAAATACCATAGGATGATTTATATGATCGACACCGGTGACCTCCGGGAAGGTGTCTGGTATAAAGAAGCTATTCCGGAACTTGAAGAGGCTGTAAAAATCGCTGGTCGATATTTAGCTGGTATTGGAACGAATCTTGGCTGTTACGGTGGGGTACTGGCAACTCCTGAAAAATTTGAAATATTGCTGGACCTTGGTGAAAAACTTTACAAAAGGACCGGTGTAAAGTTGGAGATTTATTCTGCGGGCAATACAGCTTCGTTACCTCTTATTGAAAACAACACGTGCCCGGAAGGGATAAACCAGTTCAGATTGGGTGAATCGATCGTTTGCGGAACGGATGTTACCAACAACAGGGTGGTTCCAGGAACGAGGCAGGATACGTTCATACTCTACGGTGAGATCATAGAATTGAAAACAAAACCCTCGGTTCCGGAAGGTGAAATAGGCAGGGATGCTTTTGGAAGGATACCGGTTTTTGAAGACAAAGGGCCAAGATTGAGGGCCATTCTCGATATGGGTGAACTGGATGTTATTCCGTCAGGGCTTACACCGCTGGATTCGAAAATCTCAATATTGCACGCTTCCAGCGATCATCTTATAGTTGATTTGACGGAATCCAGTGTTGATTACAAAACAGGCGATATCATTGCCTTCAAAATGTCTTATGGTGCTTTACTAAGAGTGATGACCTCCAGATATATTGAAAAGGTTTATCGATGGGAATAATCCACTCGCTCTGAGAGGTGCGAGTGGGTTATTTAACATCATAAAGTGCCTTGAGAATTTCCAGTGAGTTTAGGTCACCAAGTATATTGCCGTTTTTGTCAATGACGGGAATCTCCTGGACCTCATTTTCTATCATATACCTCAAAGCTTCATCCAGGGTGGTTTCTTCGGTAACCGTTATAGGATCGAACATGATATCTTTCGCTTTTTTACCCGTAATTATTTCTATTGTCTTGGCAAAAAGGCTTCCGGGTTGAATGATTCCGTAGAACTCATATCCGGATATTTTTAAGAGGTAAAGCACGGGTATCATTCCGACGATCTTTTCATTGTCATCGACTACATAGACCGTTCTCGCTAGAGGATGATCCAGGAGCGCTTTGACTATATCCTGTATAGCCGCATTCTCTTTAACAATAGGGGCGTCAAGGGTTATGGAATTGAAAATATCCTTTACCAGCATTCTCACATACCTCCCATCGAAAGTTGTACAAGCACATAGATGGTTCCCAGCCCTAGCGAGATCATTGTGGGTATCATGGAAAGTTTTAAATAATTCAAATATCCAAATTTCTTTCTTGTATGCTTCTCAACCAGGGCAGCTCCTACCATATTCGCTGCTGCACCCGTGAGTGTGGCATTTCCACCAAAACACGCTCCAATGGATAAAACCCACCAGATATCCGCTGGAAATCCGTGTGTAGCTATCAGAGATTTTACGATAGGTATCATGACGGTCACCGTAGGGACCGCACCTATTATAGCGCTCATGATAGCTGTGAGCCACAGCATGACCATGAATATGGTGAGAGGGTGATTATATAGGCCGGCAATGGAGGAGGATATCAGGTCGGTTATACCAACTTCCTGAAGCGCGGAGGCAACCATAAACAATCCCATAAAGAAAAAGATTGTATCCCATTCTATATCTCTTGACAGTTCACCAACGCTCTTTTGAGATAGCAACATAGAGATTGCCGCGCCTGTCAATGCGATGCTGGCCGTTTCATAATCAAGGGTTTCATGAAGTATGAAGCCAATGATGACAGCCACGAAGATTCCAAGGGATTTGTACAGCTCTTTTTGAGATTTGATTACCTTAGAAGCGTCCACAGCTGAAAGTTTTTTTAACTTTCGGGATAAACCCGAGTACTTTCTGAAGACGGTGAGATCCATGTACAAAAGAAGAATACCGAGAGTTACCAGAACAAGCGGCCCCAGATTAATGATAAAGTCGAGGAACCCATTTCCACTTGCTGAGCCTATCAGTATATTTGGTGGGTCACCGATAAGGGTAGCGGTGCCCCCGACATTTGCGGATATAACTCCCATGATTAAAAAAGAAGACAGGAGAAACCCCCAGAGAATCAGCAACAAGAAAAAGGATGGGAGAAAAAAGGAGAATGGTGGTAACGTTGTCCAGGAAAGCGGAAAACACAGCTATCGTAACCATGAAAAAATAGAAAAGAAGTCGGATATTTCCTTTCGAAAGCCTCACAACGAGTATAGCAACGTACTCGAAAAAGCCTGTGGTTCGAAGTATAGCTATGATTATCATCATTCCAATGAGAAGACCGATGGTGTTGAAATCAATATACTGACCTACATCAGTTGTATTGAAGCTTTCAATTACCTTTGAAAGGATTATGATCATGCCCGCGGCAAAAGCTACGATGGAGCGTTTGAATTTTCCCTGAATAATTAAAAGATAAGTTACGACAAATACTACTGAGACGAAGATCTTTTCCAAGCGATCACCCCGAATAAGTATAACACTTTTGAACCATCAGAATAATCGCAAAGTCTCAAAAAATGAACCCAATTTTTTGCCACACAGTTGATGAAGAGGAGGGAGGTAGAAAATATGAAAAGACTTTTTGTTGTTTCTCTCGTGATCCTTCTTGCAACCCTGGGTCTGGCATATGTGAATCCAGATTATGAAAGTCCCATTGTGAAGGTTGTGGAAGTAGCAGCACCCGCAGTCGTAAAGATCGATGTGGTAACCACTCAGCGTTATAGTCCCTTCGATCCTTTCACTGATGAGTTTTTTAGAAAATTCTTCGGTGAGATTCCCTTTGGAGAGCGAAAAGCAGAAGCACTTGGTTCTGGATTCATATTTGATAAAGAGGGTTACATTCTTACCAACGAACATGTTGTCCATAACGCTGACAAGATAATGGTTACTTTGCTGGACGGTAGCAAATACCCGGCGAAGTATATCGGTGGGGATGAAGAACTCGATATCGCGGTTATCAAGATAGATCCTGACGGAAAGGATCTCCCTGTTCTTGAAATAGGCGATTCTGATAAGCTTCAGATAGGCGAATGGGCGATAGCTATTGGGAATCCTCTTGGATTCCAGCATACGGTGACGGTAGGTGTTGTGAGTGCGGTAGGAAGGCAGATTCCGAAACCGGGAGGAAATGGTTATTATTCCAATCTCATTCAAACGGACGCGGCGATTAATCCAGGAAACTCTGGTGGACCGCTTTTGAACATTCACGGTCAGGTTATTGGGATCAATACAGCCATCGTTTCTCCCCAGTATGGGACAACGCTTGGCTTTGCGATCCCGATCAATATGGCCATGAGGTTTGTGGATTCTATAATCAAAACAGGGACTGTTCAAAAAGCTTTCCTTGGCGTTTACGTCACAACGGTTACCGAAAGCACAGCTAAATCGCTGGGCCTAAAGGTTGATGAAGGTGCACTAGTCACCGATGTTTTTAAGGATTCTCCTGCGGAAAAAGCCGGTATAAAACCTCAAGACGTCATTATAAAACTGAATGGCCTTGATATTCGCAGCTCTTCAGAACTTGTAGCGGCGGTACACAACTATCCCGCGGGAGCCAGAGTTACGATAACGGTTGACAGGTTCGGCAAGAGGATCACTTTCGATGTTGTCCTTGGTTATCAGGATAACGCTTCCGGCGAATCGAATGCACAGTACTCAGATGACAAATTAGGATTGGTTTTGGGAAACCTGCTACCCGGGGACAGGGAAAGGCTTTCAATTCCGGAGGAGATCAATGGTGTAATTGTGCGTGATGTTAAAGCTAAAGCCTATGCAGCGCAGCTTGGAATCAAGAAGGACGATATCATTATTCGAATCAGCATCAACGGTAAGCAGAAAGAAATATCCAGTCTGGAGGATTACGAAAAGGTAATAAAATCCCTTGAAAGAGGGGACTATGTAGCACTCTTCATATTGCATGAGGGTGTACGGTTTGTAGCTTCATTCAGATATTACTGATATCGATATAAACGGACATAAAAAAGCGCCGCGTCACCAGTAACGGTGTGCTCCTCGCGGCGCTCCCCCCTTTTCCCCTGTTACGGGTACACAAGGGATTATAGCATAACCTTGCTTAAAGCCAAAAATCAATGGAAAATTACCAGAGGTTTTCCATTTATGGGATTTTTGATTATCTTCGACTTCACACCATAAACCTTTTCCAGAAGCTCTTCAGTAATCACTTCCTCAGGGTGGCCTTTTGAGATTATCTTTCCGTCTTTCAGAAACATAATCTCACTCGATACCTTTATAGCCTGGTTCACATCATGGGCAACCATTATCGCCGTCAGGTTGTTGGTTTTAATCAGATTCAGGGTAAGGTCCAGAAGCTTTTGTGAGTGACCGGGATCGAGGTGTGTGGTGAACTCGTCCAGGAGTAGGAGCTGACCTTCCTGTGCCAACGATTTTGCAATGATAACGCGTTGTTTTTCACCACCGCTGAGGGTGGAGCATCGTCTTTCCCTGAATTCGTAAACCTCTGTGCTTTTCATCGAAGATTCTATTATTTCATAATCTCTTTTGTTGAGTCCTCGAAAAAGCGAAAGATGGGGATTCCTTCCAAAAGAGACTATTGTGAAGTTCTTCAGGTCAAAAACAGGTGAAAACTCCTGTGGAATATAAGAAGCGATCATTGCTAGATGTTTTATGGAATACTCTTTTACTTCTTTATCGAGGATCTTTACGCTTCCGCTGTAATCTCTCAAGATACCAACTATTATCTTCAACAACGTGGATTTTCCACTTCCGTTAGGTCCAAGGATACTTAAAACCTTGCCTTTTTCAACGGAAAAACTTATGTTTTTGAGGACCTCTTCGTTCGTGTAACGATAAGTGAGCCCTTCGACTCTTACGAAAAAGTTACTCACGGGAAATCGCCTCTCTGCGACGCATCAGATAGATAAAGATTGGAGCTCCCACGAGAGCTGTTACGGCTCCTATCGGGAGTTCTGTAGGTTGGAAAAAGGTTCTTGCGAAACTGTCACAGGCGATGAGAAAGATTCCACCTATGGCAACGTTTGAAAAGAGGCTGAATCTGCTGTCAACGCCAAAGATGAGACGAGTTATATGAGGAATAATAAGCCCGACAAAGCCTATCAATCCCGCTGTAGCTACGGAAATCGCCGAAACCAGTGCTACGGTAAAGAAAACAGTCACCTTTATTTTTTCCGGATTGATTCCAAGGGTTATGGCGTGTTCTTCCCCCATCGCGATTATCAGCATCCTCTGCCTTAAAAAGAAGAAGATGATTACCTCTGCAATTACAACGGGCAATAGTTTCAGAGCATCGTCCCATGTCACGCCCGAAAGAGAGCCAAGCGACCAGAAATGTAGGCTCAAAACGTTCTTCCACGCAAAAACCACAAGAAAAGTGACCGCTGCATTGAAAAGAAAAGAGATTATCACACCGCTTAAAATCAAAGAGGTTACCGGCACCCTTCCTCCCCTCTTTGCGAGATAATAAACGAGGAAGGCGGAGATAAGGGCGAAGATAAAGGAAAGAACCTCCATACTTATGAAGATACCGGCACTCTCTTTAAGAACAAGGCTCAATACTGCACCAAAAGAAGCTCCCGCCGATATCCCTATGATATAGGGATCGGCGAGAGGGTTCATTAAAGTTAACTGAAGGCCATCTCCAGCAACGGCCAATCCGGCACCTATCAGCAGTCCTACAATTACTCTTGGCAATCGGAGATTCATGTAGAGGTGCGCTTTGGGTCCTAGAAGTTTTCCGCTAATTATTTTGAGTACTTCAAACAATGAGTACCTGACGGTACCGAGGCTGGAGAGCCATATTATTAGAAATAAAGAGCTAAAAAGAATCAAAAGGAATAAAACGAATCGTTTCACATTTATTCACCGTAGAAAAGCTGGTACAGTCGCTCCAACAGGATTATGATATCTGGATTTGCGTAAGACATGAGGTTCCCGTCTATGGGATAGACTCTCTTATTTTTAACAGCCGGAACCGAAGCGAAAGGTTTATAATTCAGGATTTTGTTTACGGCTTCTTGCTGACCTCCTTCGTAATAATACGGAACGAGTATTACATCCGGAGATGTTTTGAGAACGAATTCCGGACTGACCGGGAACCAGCCGTTATTTCCGGTGTATGGAGCGGCAACGTTGACACCGCCGGCGTAGGCGATTATCTGGTTCAAATAAGAACCCGTTCCACAGGTCCAGATTTCGTTGATTTCCGAGGAGATCATGGCGAGAAAAACCTTTGGCCTTTCCTCCTGAGGAACGGAATAGGTTTTCTTGGCTATCTGAAGTACCCTGTTTCTGAAATCAGCAGCAATGTTTCTTCCCTTATCGTTTATCCCGAATATTGAGGCTATGAGAACGATATCGCGGTAGATATCTTCAATGGAATTTGCGTTTATCACAACAGCGGTAACCTCTATATTCTCGAGTTTTTTCACTTCCGGTTCCTGAAAGCCGCCCGTAAGAAATACGATGTCAGGTTCTAAAAGGAGTATCTTTTCCAGATTTAAAGGCACCAGGTTTCCGATCTTCTCAACGTTGCTTTCAAATGCGTAAGGATCCCAATCGGTAACGCCAACTATTTTGTCTTCCAATCCCAGGGTTTTCAAGAAGCCTGTAACAGCTGGAGCGGCAACTATAACTCTTGATGGTGCCTTAAATATCTCCACCATTCTGCCAAGATCATCAACGATGACCAGGGACAGTCCCATAGCAGCGAGAATAGTAACAAAAAAGAGTGAAAACAAAACCTTTTTCACGAAAAACACCTCCATAGGAACGAATTTTCACCATCCCTTTAGCCTCGAAGGGATGGCGAACCTTAAACGTCGGGGAGGTCTCCTGGCTCGTGGATCATCCTACTCTCCGCGCCTTCCCAGCTTTCGCCAGTGGCATAATTGCGGATTTTGTCCCCACTCACAGTGGCGGGCCCGCACCGGATTTTCACCGGTTTCCCTGATCCCGACGTTGTTGTCCAGTTATGCGTTTACCTTGAGAAGTGTCTGTCCAGATCTTTAAATCGGATCAACATCGATACCGGCCTTCCGTGTGGACAGAACAGTATCTCTTCTTCCAGTAACCTTTCTAAAAGTTCTTTAGCTTCACTCTCGCTCAAACGATCACCGGTTTTTATCGCTGATTTGCACGCAAGCGTTGACAAAAGATGGTCGAAAATCTTTTCGGGTTCCTCGAGTCCTTCCAGCCTTAGCTCGTCTAAGACTTCGTTCAATGCGTTAACGGCAACACTTTCCGAAAGTATTGAAGGAATACCCGTCAAAAAGATTCTATCACTTTCGAAGGAAATTTGAAATCCCAGTTTTTCAACATCATTTTTCTTTTCTCTTAAAAGGGACTTCCTTGAATCCTCAAGGGTTAACCTGATGGGCGAAAGTAATTTCTGACTTTGTATCTTTGCAGCTTTCTTTAATTTTTCATAAATGAGCCTTTCATGTGCAGCGTGCTGGTCGACTATCAGTAGACCATCTTTTGTTTCGGCGAGGATATAACGCTCGCCGAATACTCCGAATAATCTTGGTTCACCCGTTTCTTTTGCTTCTGTTTTTTCGAAGCGTCTGGAAGCAATTCTTTCGATATTCAACAGCAACTCATTATCTGGTTGGTAGTGTAGAGGTACTTTTCTTTTCTCAAAATGATCGCGCTGTTCCCAGTGTGTTTCTCTCAAATGTGTTCCGTATCCCCGGGCTTTTTCTGGGTTGTCAGACTCTTGTTTTTTAGTGTCCTGTTGTATTCCGGAGTAGTTGGTTGAACTACCTGGGAACGGTCTTTTCTCTATGCGAAGGATTGATGTTCCGGACGTTCGCAAAGTATTTCTGACGGCTCTTCTGATTGCGTCAAAGACAAGGGAAGGGTTGGAGAAACGAACCTCGAGTTTTTGAGGGTGGATGTTTACGTCTATCATTTCCGGATTTACCGAAATGAACAGAATAGCGAAGGGGAAACGCCCTTTTTCAAGTGATTCTCCGTAGCCTTTTTCTATGGCGTAATTTAGCTCCGGTTGCCTAACATAACGCCCGTTGACAAACACCATCTCACCGAGTCTGTTGAACCGGGTTCTTTCCGGGAAAGTGATGTAGCCTGTTATTGAGATCCCGCTGGTTTCTTCTTTAACCTCCAGCAAGTCGGTTGTAGAGAGTTCTGGAAAAACTACAGGTATTCTTTCAAGAATTCTTTCTGCAGGGGTGAGATCGTAAATAAGTTCACCGTCGCGAATGTATTTGAATCCGGCGTCCGGGATAGCCAGAATGAACCTTTGCACGATCTCTGTAACCATTCTTCCTTCAACTCTTTGAGATTTCAGGAATTTTCTTCTGGCAGGTGTATTGAAAAGCAGGTCATAAACCTCAACGGTTGTCCCTTTTGGTCCGATATATGACTTTTCCCTGACGATTTTCCCGCCAGAGATTTCGATAGTCAACCCTAAATCAGCGTTATCAGGCATCGATGAAATACGCATTCTTGAAACGCTGGAGATGGTTGAGAGCGCTTCGCCACGAAATCCGTATGTCAGAATTCTTTCCAGATCTTCTATGCACTGAATTTTGCTTGTGGTGTGTGGCTTTATAGCCATTTTGAGTTCCTCGGGCAGCATGCCAATACCGTTATCCGAAACCCTTATATATTCTTTTCCCCCAGCTTTGATCTCTACTTCCACTGTTGTAGCTTCTGCGTCGAGAGCGTTTTCCACAAGCTCCTTTACCACTGAGAAACAACCGGTAACAACCTCACCTGCCGCGATCTTCAAAATCACTTCCTGAGGTAATTCATGTATTTTCATGGATTCACACCTTCTCTCAAAGCCCATTGCCTTCGATACTCGAAAAGCATTATTGCTGCTGAAGCGGCAACATTCAGCGAGTCGATACCCTCACACATTGGGATAGAAACGAGGTAATCACTTTTCTTTTTAACCAGGTGTCTTATCCCTTTGCCTTCGTTACCAAAGATCAAAGCGGCTTTGTCAGTGAAACTCACCGAGTAGTAAGGCTCTCCTTCCATTGTAGCAGCATAAGTCCAAAATCCCTCTTCCTTTAAGGTTTCAATTGTTCGCGCCATGTTAACCACGCGAACGATAGGAATCCTGAAAACCAGGCCTGTGGAAACCTTTACCACAGCCGGTGTTACCTCTACCGACGCCTTTTCCGTTATGATTACGCCATCGGCACCGGCGGCTACAGAACTCCGAATTATCGCTCCAAGATTGTGAGGGTCTTGAATTCTATCCAGAAGAACCAGTAAGGAGCGCTTTTTTTCCATAATTTTATCTAGAAGTGTTTCTAAAGAGGTGTAAGGGAATTCTTTGAGGTTTATCACAACGCCCTGATGTTTCTTTTCGCGGGAGAGGTTGAAGAGTTTTTCAGGAGGGACGACTTCCATTCTGTAACCTTTTTTAGCTGTATGTTCTTTCAACTCCTCGAGCTCCCTGTCAACATTTTTCTGATCCGTAAAGAGGACCTTTTTTATTTTCAGTTTTTTTGGTTCAAGTTTTAGAATCTCTCTCAGCACATTTCTTCCATGAAGATACATCATTTTCCACCTTTTCCAGAAGTTCCTCCAGACGACGATACCGGCCTTTCAAAAAGAGATACCCAACGAGGGCTTCCAGGGCGGTAGCACATTTATAGTTTTCGTCATCACCGCGTTTTCTCGCACCGCGAGAATTATATCCTCTGCGAACAATTATTCTCTCTTCTTCTGAAAGAAATTTCTCTATAACTTCGAGTGCTTTTCTCTGGCCTTTTGCTTCGACGTAGAGAAGCGTGAGATTGTGTTGATATCCTGTTCTTCTTTTTGCCGACCGGAGGGTTTTTATACGGAAATACAGGCTATAAACAGCATCTCCTACGAAAGACAGGGAATCTATCGATAATTCTTCCGGTACTATATCGGTTCTAAAAAAATTTTCGAAATCAGACAAAGAACTTTTCAAGATTTTTGATGACCCATTCGACACGTTCAATCTTTTTTCCTCCAGCCTGTGCAAAATCGGGTCTTCCGCCGCCGCCACCGCCAAGTTCTGCGGCGATTTTTCTTGCAAGATCTCCAGCTCTGTATTTCTGTTGGAGTTCTTTACTGACTTTTACAACAAAAACAACCTTTCCGGATTCCGGCATTCTATTGAACAGGATGACCACACCTTTACCGAGTTTTTGCATAAGAACATCGGCGGTATTTCTCACAACATCCATCGAGGTGTTTTCTACAACTCTTGCAAGTACCTGAGCATCATAGAGTGTGAGTTTTCGTTCCAGTGAAGAAGCACCTTCACCGGATAGAAGTTTTTCCTTTAATCTTTTCAATTCCTTTGCCTGGTCTTTTAGTTTTCCGTTCAGGTTGATGATTTTCTCCACAAAGGCTTCCTGTGGAACTTCGAGAACGGCTCTAAGCTCTTCAACCAGATTCATAAGTTCGGTCATTTTCTCTAACGATTTCAGTCCGGTTATGGCTTCAATCCTTCTAACACCGGCGGAAACGGAAGACTCTGAAACAATCTTAAACAGGCCAATTTCGCCGGTGTTTTTCACGTGGGTTCCGCCACAGAGTTCCTTGCTAAAATCTCCTATGGATACGACACGGACGCGGTCACCATATTTTTCTTGAAAAAGGGCGACGACATCCTCATTTTTAACCTCTTCGAAGCTCTTCTCTGCAACATCGACGGGAATAGCTTCCAGTATCTTTCTATTTACGAGTTCTTCGATTTTTTGGATTTCCTCTTTATCAAGGGCGGTATAGTGGGAAAAGTCGAATCTCAATCTTTCCGCTTCAACAAGGGATCCAGCTTGTTTAACATGTTCACCCAGTATTTTTCTCAAAGCAGCGTGTAGCAGGTGGGTGGCGGTATGATTGCGAGCCGTAGATCTTCGGTTCTCTTTGTCCACAATTAGTGTGGCAAGATCTCCTGATTTTATCTTTCCGCTTTTTACCAGAACCCGGTGAACGATCAGATCCTGAAATGGAATAAATACGTGCTCAACCTCTGCAAAGCCTTCAGCGGTTTTTATGATGCCTCTGTCGGCAACCTGCCCGCCTTTTTCTGGATAGAAGGGAGTGATATCAAATATCAATTCACCCTTCTCACCTTTGGAGAGTTCTTCGGTAATTTTCTCGTCTTTGAGTATATGCGCGATCTTCGTTTTTACAGTGAGCTTTTCATAACCGACGAATTTCGTTCCGCCAATGATTTCGTAGGCTTTTCGGTAGCAGGAAGAATCCTTTTCGTACTCCACATTACCGGCAGCTTTTCTTGCCCTTTCTCTCTGCTGTTCCATGAGAGCTTTAAAGCCCTCTTTATCCAGAGGGAGATTCTTCTCAGCTACAATCTCCTCTACCAGTTCGAGGTGGAATCCGTAGGTATCGTGAAGCAAGAAAAGATCTTCCCCGTCCAGGCGGTTTTTCTTTTCCACGATTTGCCATAGGCGTTTTGTCCCGCTTTCAAATGTGGTGAGAAAACGTTCCTCCTCTTTCAGGGTTATCTCTTCAACAAAAGAGAGTTTTTCTTTTATCTCCGGATACACATCTCCAAGCGTCACGACAACCACTTCTGGTATTTTATACAAGAAGGGTTTGGAGCTACCAAGTAACGACCCGTGTCTTATAGCTCTTCTCATTATTCTTCTGAGAACGTAGCCTCTGCCTTCGTTTGAGGGGAGAACGCCGTCGGTTATGAGAAAGGTTATTGCTCTGGAATGGTCGGCGATGACGCGAATAGAAACATCGCTTTTGTTTGAAACACCGTATTTTACATTGAGCAATCCTTCTATTCTTTCCACTATCGGTTTGAACATGTCTGTTTCGAAGTTCGAACTGACTCCCTGCATGATTGCGGCCATCCGTTCCAGTCCCAGGCCGGTGTCTATGTTCTTTTTCTTCAAACGAGTCAGATTACCGTCTCCGTCCATGTTGTATTCAGTAAAGACCAGATTCCAGAATTCTAGGAATCTACCACAATCACACGCCGGAGAACAGTTTTCAACATCCGGGCAGTCCTTCGTTCTTCCGGTATCCACAAATATTTCTGAAGACGGGCCGCATGGACCGGTTGGGCCAGCAGGGCCCCACCAGTTGTCATCTTTTCCGAGGCGAACGATCCTCTTTTCGGAGATTCCCACGTTATTACGCCATATCTCGTAGGCTTCGTCGTCGTCGTGGTACACGGAGACCCAGAGTTTGTCCTCCGGGATTTTGAGAACCTCGGTTATATATTCCCAGGCCCATTCTATTGCTTCTTTTTTGAAATAATCACCAAATGAGAAGTTCCCAAGCATTTCAAAGAACGTGTGGTGTCTGGGTGTTCGTCCCACGTTATCTATATCCACTGTTCTGACGCATTTCTGGCAGGTGGCAACCCGGGGATAGGTGGGTTCGATTTTTCCCCAGAATATCGGTTTGAACGGAACCATACCAGCTACAGTGAACATCAGTTGGGGATCATTGGGTATTAGAGAAGCACTTGGAAGAATCGTGTGCTTTTTTGACTTCAAAAAATTTCAGGAAGCTTTCCCTTATTTCGTGACCGGTCATATATCTCATAAAACTTTCTTTCCCTCCTCAACTGAATAATATCAAGAAAATGTAAAACATGGGCACCACAAACAGCAAACCATCTATTCTATCGAGCATTCCACCGTGCCCGGGAAGAATGCTGCCAGAATCTTTAACATTATGATACCTCTTAAATGATGATTCCACAATATCGCCCACCGTGCCGAAGAAAGCTACAACGGCGGAAAGTATCAATGAATTGACTGCGCTGAGAGTAAAAATCTCTCCAGATAGGAGTATTTCCCTGGCGGTTTCGTATATAAGAAAGAACAAGAATGTGGTTACAAACCCTCCTATTACCCCTTCAAGGCTTTTCTTGGGGCTGTAAGAAGGTGATATTCTTATCCTGCCAAATCTCATTCCGATAAAGTACGCTCCCGCATCATATACCCAGACTGATACCAGCGTAAGTAACGCTAAACTTGCCCCGAATTTTAGATATATGGGGAAGAAAAAAGATAGATTCATTGCTACATAAAAAAGGGAAAAAATACCATTTACGACAAAATCCTTAGCTTTTTTTGGGTCCTTTATCGAAAAGATAACGATGGAGGAAATGGCTATCATGATAATTAAAAAAACAAGTTCAGGTCTTTTGGCGTTGTCGTTGGAATAGACAAATTTTTCCAAAGCAAGCCCATAAAACATCGTACTGAGAACCACAAGGGCGTTTACCAGCAACCTTACAATGGTGTGCCCGTGCCCTTTAAGACTGAAGGTTAAATACTCATAAGAGGCAAAGAAGACAACAGTCGCTACCAATCCCACCAGAGATTTGTAACTCACAAAACACAGTACAACAAATGGGCCAATGATCAATGCAGTTAATATTCTTGTGAAAACATCCGATTTACTCTTCATCCTTTATCACCGCACCAAATTTTCTCTTTCTTCTGGAATAATCTTCAATCGCCTGTAAAAAATCATCTTTCGTAAACTCAGGCCAGAGCTTTTCACAGAAATACAGCTCTGAATAAGCACTTTCCCACATTAGAAAATTACTTAGCCTTTTTTCTCCGGAAGTTCTGATTATTAGATCCGGCTCCGGCATTTCGGGGAGATAAAGGTAACGTTCAAAGATATGTTCATCTACTTTTTTGAGCTTGGCAGCGAGGATTTTGTTTACAGCGTCTATGATCTCAGCACGTCCTCCATAGTTTAAGGCAATGATCAAATTCAGGCGGTCGTTTTTTGCGGTTTTCTGTTCTATATTCTCACAAAATCTGCGTATATTTCCTGGCAGTTGTTGAATTCGCCCGAGAAATTTCAGTTTTATACCTTCGTTAATGATCTCGTTCAAGCGGTTGTTGATGTAACGAACGAGCAAATTGAAAAGAAATTCAACCTCCTCTTTCGGGCGTTTCCAGTTTTCCGTGGAGAAAGCGTACAGAGTAAGATAACGAATCCCGAGTTCCGCTGCCCATCGGGCAACACTGTCTGCGACCTCAGCACCTTTTTTATGCCCTTCCGTTCTCCGTAATCCTCTTTGTTTGGCCCAG
This sequence comes from Kosmotoga sp. DU53, assembly GCF_001639905.1. Lineage (NCBI taxonomy): Bacteria > Thermotogati > Thermotogota > Thermotogae > Kosmotogales > Kosmotogaceae > Kosmotoga > Kosmotoga sp. DU53. The sequence goes on from NZ_JGCK01000061.1 coordinate 109,990, forward strand.
CGACCGTTGCCATCCATTATGATAGCAATATGAGTAGGTATCTTCATCTGCTTTAAAACTCCATGATTTCCTTTTTCTTTTTCTCAAAAAGCTTATCCATTTCTTCAACGTATTTGTCGGTCAACTTTTGGAGCTCTTCCTCAAATCTTCGAAGATCGTCTTCTGTCATTTCCTTGTTCTTTTCCATTTCTTTAGCTTCCTTTAGAACGTCACGCCTGATGTTCCTGACCGCTATTTTTCCCTTTTCAGCGATCTCTTTGCTCAGTTTTACCCATTTTTCCCTCTGTTCAGTTGTCGGAATGGGGAAATTCAGTCGCACAACGTTACCATCGTTGATGGGGGTCAATCCCAGATTAGAGGCCAATATAGCTTTTTCAATATGGGAGAGCATGTTCTTTTCCCACGGCCTGATGATTAAAGACCTATCCTCACTAACATTTATCGTTGCTAACTGATTAATGGGGGTAGGAACGCCATAATAATCCACCTTGATTTCCTCGAGAATTGCAGGCGAAGGTCTTCCGGTTCTCATATGGCTGAACTCTTCAGAGATTTTTTCTGTGCTTTTTTTCATGCGCTCTTCAGCATCTTTCAGAAGCATATTTTTCATTATTTATTCCTCCTTTCATGTTGTTGAATATTCAACCCAAATTATATCACAGCTTTAGTGGCAACAATGCTGATTTCAATTTGGCAGACGATAAGCTGTATTGAATTGGTAAGATTCTTCTGGTAAAATGTTCACGATGTTCTAACAGAATGAACAGAATGGGAGGTAAGAAAATGTTCCCTATTTTAGGTTTTGTTGCCTATGGTCCCGCTGCTCCTGAGACCACATCGCCAGTTCCGACTGGTGCCACAGGTGGATTTGCCGGTATAATTGTGTGGCTGGTAATAATGATTGGTTTGTTTTATTTCACGATTATCCTTCCACAAAAGCGTAGGGACAAGAAATTTAAGGAACTGATGTCCAAATTGAAGGTTGGAGACAGGGTAATCACCGTTGGTGGAATCATCGGAAAAGTTACAAACATCAAGGAAAATACCGTAAGGATAAAAACTGGCAATGGTTCAGAGATAGACATTGCCAGAAGGTCCGTGACAGCTATTCTCGGGAAAGGAACCCCAACGGACATAGATCCTGGAATTCAGTAAGAAAGCAGGAGTAAGGGTTCATAAAAAAGTATTTCTGATATTTCGAAAGGGGGTGCTCTGTCCGACTATCGGACAAAACAATATGAGAGCAAACCAAAAACGTCTCATTGTTGTTGTAATTGTTCTTGTTCTCGCGCTTCTTCCCCTGGTTATACCTCGTGGAGAAACGGCTGGAGGTTCTTTTTTGTCGCTAATTACTTCCAACATTCGATTGGGTCTTGACATCAAAGGTGGAGCCCTGCTTGAGTATGCTCTGGTAACTGACACTCCTAAAGAAGAGCAAAGCACAATAGCCGATAGAGTTGTGGAAGTGCTTAGAAAGAGGCTTGATGCTGCCGGGTTCACTGAAGCGACCGTTGAGAAGGTTGTTGCAAGTATTAGCTTTGGCGAAGAGGTGCCTTCTGTTAGGGTGCGTGTGCAGATACCAGGGATAACCGATATCGAAAAAGCCGAAAAACTCGTTGGGCAAACGGGTAAATTGTACTTTGCTGATGTTCTTGCCATCGAGACGTCAGATGCAACACCAGGTATGCCTTCTGGAATGGCTTATGAGATAAGCAAACTCAAACTTCAAGGAGTCGAGCCTTTCTGGACCAAAAGCTTTCATTATGGAAAGATCGAAAACGGTGTTGAAAACAGGATATGGTATTATATAAGTCCTAAAATAAACATCGGTGGAAGATATGTAGAGCTCGATGGAAGTACCATTACTGATGCGAAGGCACTGGTAAATCCGAGACCACAACCCGGTCAAGGTAAGTTCATGGTTTCTCTGGAGTTCAATAGAGACGGTAGAGATACCTTCAGAGATATCACAGCTTCCAAATCGGGACTTCCCGAGAACGATATAAAGAAAAGACTGGCGATTGTTCTAGATGATAAAGTTATCATTGCGCCGATCGTCTCTTCAACGATTTCCGATGGAAAGGCAGTTATTGAAGGACTTCAAACGATCGATGAAGCCAGGGAGATCGCCATACTTGTCAGCAGTGGAAACCTGCCAGTTGAGCTTAAACCTTTCAACAAAAGGGTACTTTCTCCTACTCTAGGTAAAGACATAATAACATCAGCCCTCTGGGCCGGGCTTGCTGGCCTGGTTATCATTATGATTTACATGGTGCTTGTCTATGGCTTGATGGGACTCGTTGCTGATGTTGCTTTGCTTTATAACTCGCTCCTTCTCTTCGGAATGCTTGCGTTGACCGGATCGATCCTGACGCTTCCTGGTATTGCGGGTATCATCCTTACAATAGGTATGACCGTGGATGGAAACATTCTCATATTTGAGAGAATCAAAGAAGAACTCAGAGTTGGAAAAACACCTGAAAATGCTGTTGATAGTGCTTTCAACAAGGTGTTCTGGACGATATTTGATGCGAATCTGACCACAATTCTTGCCGGTCTCGTGCTTCTTTACTTTGGAACGGGAACAGTTAAGGGATTTGCTGTAACGCTCATAATTGGAGTTTTAGGCGCAATGTTTACTAACCTGGTTGCCTCCAGAACAATGCTCGTTGGAATGGCCGGAAGCATCAATGCTGCACGCTACGTAAAGGCTACCGGCGGTGAAGGGAGCGATAAAAGATGACATACAACTTTGATTTTGTTGGTAAAAGAAAGGGATTCCTTACTCTATCATTGGTGCTTGTAGCATTGTCGCTCGTCATGGTGTTCACTAAGGGTTTTAACCTCGGCGTGGATTTCACCGGCGGTATAGAGATCAGTGTTACAGTTTCAGATTTAGAAATGTCTGTCGGCGAGATGAGAGGACTTTTGAGTTCCGTGAATCCCATCTTTGAATCTGCTCGAATCATCAAGCAGAAGCCGTTAACTCAAGAAGGTAGTTCTGATCAGCTTGCCAGGTTCTCTATTGTTGTCAATTCGGAAAATGAGCAGGGGCTCAAAGAGGATATCATTAAAGCGCTTACTTCAAAGGGAGTAAAAAGCAGCAATATTCTTTCGGTAAACAGAATCTCAGGGTTCGCTGCTCAGGAGATCAAAGGGTATGCATGGACAGCGGTTATCGTTGCTGTTGCTCTTATATTGCTTTACATAACAATACGTTTCAGGTTCTCTTTTGGTATTGGTGCAATTATCGCTCTTGTTCACGATATACTCATAACACTCGGTTTCTATAGTATCTTTGGCATAGAAATAAACGCACCTGTGGTTGCCGCACTTCTAACGTTGCTGGGGTATTCTCTTAATGATACTATTGTTGTATATGACAGGGTCAGGGAAAATCTCCGTAAGCTTAGAGGGAAAAGCATAGAGGAAATCGTCAACAGGAGCATCAACGAGGTTATCGTTAGATCTTTGAATACGTCTTTGACAACGTTCACAGCCGTTCTGATGCTCTTTATATTTTCTGGAGAAGTTCTTGGACCCTTTGCCTTTGGAATCATGGTAGGTGTTGTAGTCGGTACATATTCTTCGTTGTACATAGCGGCACCGGTTGTCATTACCTGGCTCGGACGCTCGAAAGTAAAGATAAAATAAGGGTAAAGGCTATTGAAATTATAATTGGTGTAGTGTATAATCTTTGACGAAGTGGGGTCGTAGCGCAGCTGGGAGCGCGTCACAATGGCATTGTGAAGGCCGAGGGTTCGAATCCCTTCGACTCCACCAGCGGGGAACCTGGTTCCCCGTTTTTTCTTAATTCAAGGTGATTCTATATGAAAAGACAACTGTTTCTGTTCATCTTCATACTTTTTTTGGTTTCAATCACTAACGCAACATGGCGGGTTGTATCCACAGAAAATAGTGATGTACCTTACGAATTGGTGAAGCTTATTGATACGGCCGAAAGCACAGTTCTTTTGGTAGCTTATTCCCTTGATCTTGACAGGATAATCGAATCATTGAATGATGCAGTTGAGCGAGGCGTTTTTGTTGAGGCAATTGTTGACGATTCTTCTGTTACGAGGACACTGTCAAAAAAACCTAAATTCAAATTACTCACTGACAGTTCTTCAGCGTTGATTCACGCTAAGTTTTTACTGGTAGACAACAGTTTTCTTGTTTTTGGAACCGGGAACTTCTCCCGGTCTGGACTGATTAATGATTCCAATGTATTCGTAATAACTGATAATGAGGAGATTGTACAAGCGTTCACTGAAATATATTCGGCGGTCATTTCTGGAAATAATTATTTCGATGTTTTCCAAAGTATTGAAATTTATCTTACCCCTGCACCGGAATCCAAGAAGCGGGTTATTGAAGAGCTTACAAATGCAAAAGACGAGATTCTCTTTTTATCTTATGCTTTTACAGATCCCGAGATCCTCAGCGTTTTAAAACTCAAAAGCGCTCAGGGGATCGAGGTGAAAGGGGTTATTGATTCCTGGAACAAAAATTCTTCACCCGTCTTCAAATGGGTAACAACGGGAATGCGGGTGAGAGTCAACCCCAACGAGTGGAGGGTTCACGATAAGATAATAATTATCGATAGAAAAACCGCGATTTTTGGTTCCGCCAATCTCACTTTAAGTGCCTGGGAAAGAAATCGAGAAATCATTGTTATAATTGAATTGAAAGAGATTGTAGACAGGCTTATAAATCATTTTAACTACATCTGGGAGGTTTGTTCAAATGATAGTTAGACTTGGACTCGCACAGATCAACACCACAGTTGGGGATTTGAAAGGTAATGTAACGAAGATAAATGAATACATAGATCTTGCAGAGAAAAAAGGAGTTAGCATTCTTGTTTTTCCGGAATTGGCGATTACTGGTTATCCCCCAGAGGATCTCGTTCTGCGCACGGGGTTCATAAAAGATAATCTTTCAGCTCTTGAAAAGGTCAGAGAATATACAATAGATAAGGAACTTCTTGTGATTTTAGGATTCGTTGATTTTGACTTTGAGATATACAACGCCGCTGCGGTTCTTCATAACGGAGAAAAAGTCGCTGTTTATCGCAAAATGCATCTCCCAAATTATTCAGTTTTTGACGAAAAGCGATATTTTTCGGCCGGAAAAAAGGCTTTAATTCTGAGAAACAAAAACCTCCGCATTGGCGTGAACATCTGTGAGGATCTCTGGGTCCCTTCAGGGCCAATAAATGAACAAACGATATTCGGGGCAAACCTCATAATAAACCTTTCCGCTTCTCCGTTCACTGCCGGAAAGTCAAGAAAACGTTTGGAATTATTATCTACACGCGCTTCAGAATACTCCTGTGCAATCGCTTATTGCAACCTCGTTGGAGGCCAGGACGAGCTTGTTTTCGATGGATTGAGCGCGGTTGTTCTGCCAGACGGAAGGAGCTTCATAGCACGAGGGTTTGAGGAGGAACTGTTCATTACGGATCTGGACCTCGATATCGCAACTCGATACAATCTTTATGAAGGAAAGCGGAAAAGCTTCAAAGCGAATGCTGAACTGGAAGAAAAGGAAATAAGCTTCACACTTCGTGATAACATCGAGTTTTTGACTTCTCACAGGATAGCGGAAGGCATAGAGGAAATTTTCAATGCGCTTGTCCTTGGTTTGAGAGACTACGTAAAGAAAAATGGTTTTAGTACCGTGACCCTCGGTCTCAGTGGTGGTATGGATTCTTCTCTTGCAGCTTGTATAGCCGTTGAGGCACTCGGAAGGGAAAACGTTGTTGGTGTGTTGATGCCTTCAAAGTACACCTCCAACACGAGCATTGAAGATGCCAAAATGCTTGCAAAGAATCTCGGGATAAAAACCCTGACCGTTCCTATAACTGCGATTTATCATTCATATCTTGGAACGCTTTCTGATGCTTTTAAAGGAAGAGAACAGGATGTAACGGAAGAAAATATACAGGCACGAATAAGAGGCAACATCCTTATGGCACTTTCTAACAAATTCGGCTGGCTTGTTCTGGCAACCGGCAACAAGAGCGAACTGGCTACGGGGTATGCCACCCTTTATGGCGATATGGCTGGAGGCTTTGCCGTCCTTAAAGACGTATACAAAACGGACGTTTATAGATTGGCAGATTATTTCAACCGTACTAAGAAAACCGAGATAATCCCCAGAAGAGTTTTTGAAAAACCGCCTTCGGCTGAACTCCGGCCAAACCAGACAGATCAGGACACACTTCCTCCATACGAAACACTGGATAAAATCCTGAAACTTTTTATAGAGGAAGGGCTTTCAGCCAATGAAATACTCGAACATGGGTTCGATAATAATACTGTGAACTTCACGCTAAAGCTGCTTAAGAAAAATGAATATAAGCGAAGGCAGGGGGCACCTGGAATAAAAATTTCAAGGAGGGCCTTTGGAAAAGATTGGCGAATGCCGATAACTAACGATTATAATACAACATTTATGGATGGTGAAAACGGTGATTAATGGTGTCGTTATCGATATAGATGGAACTTTTATAGACAGCGAAGAGAAGATCCCGATAGAAAACCTTGAAGTTTTCAGAGAACTTGAGGCTAAAGGCTTACGAGTGATATTTGCCAGTGGTAGGATGCTTACTTCTGTGAAGAATTTTATATCGAAAATCTCTGATAAGGCTTATCCCATAATCGCGTATAACGGTGCTGTTGTGTATGTGAATGGTGAGAATATCTTTAATCAGGTACTCTTACAGGATACTGCTGTGAGGATCGTTGAACGTGCCTTGAGTAACAATATGTATATTCAAGCATATGTTGACGACAGGTTAGTTGTTCCAAAAGACTGTGAAGAAGCTCGATCCTATGCTTCACATTCTGGTGTTGATTTTATGGTTGTTGAAGATTTGACAAATTATCTTTCTAAACACCCGACCATTAAACTTTTGATGATAGCTCCTTCAGAACAAATTGATAACCTCAGATTGGAGTTCAGCGAAATTTTTCCTGAAGTCGATTTTGTAAGGTCTTTCAGTACATATCTTGATATTGTTCCCAAAGGGGTCTCGAAGGGGAAAGCCCTGGAGATTCTTTGCAAACACCTGGAGATCGATATCGGAAAATTAATAGCTTTTGGGGACAATGATAACGACATTTCGCTTTTTGAACGTTGTGGATTCTCTATTGCTATGGCAAATGCCACTCAAAGAGCAAAAAAGGCTGCCGATGTCATTGCACCTTCGAACGATGAAGCTGGATTTGCGAGAGTCATGAAAAAGCTTCTAACACTGTGCGATTAGAGTTTCTGGAGGATTTCCAGAACTTTGTGGCTTTTTCTGGCGAGAGAAAGATGTTTTGTAAGTGCTTTGAGATAGTATTCTTCGGCCCATGCCGGAGCGGTCTTCATTTCTTCCAGCACCGAAGATAAGAATTTTAAATCATGACCTCCTGATACGGTAGCGTCTATCGACAAAATCTCCTTGACGAGTTCATCTTTACTTGTAACTTCGTAATTTTGCTGGTCGTTACCCATCCCACAGCGTTCGTTTAGAACCCTCTCACAATACAATCCTTGAACGAAAAGGGCCTGTAGTGAACGTAGGTTTCTGTGTCTCTGGAAGTATTGCTCACTTGCGTGTAGATAATTGAAGAGATGGATGAAATAAAAGGTCGAATCAATACGCCTTTCAATCATGAACCTGAGCGCCGATAACGCCAGGGATTTTCTTACGGAGTCCGGGCTATATCCAGCATTCAAAGCCTTTTCCATTGTGGTTATTATTCCTCTGTTGTGATACAGTCCGTCGTAGATCAATTCAAACACGTCATCGTCAAACCTCATGGCATTTCCACACCATTTGTCGCTTAACGTGTAGTTCGCGGTTAACTCATCATAAAGGGGAAGAATGACCGGTTGTGAAGAAAGGTATCTAACCATCCAGTCGTAGAAATAGTCAGCATTTTTCGGGCACTTTATCACGAGTTTATAGGCTTTCTCAACAGCTATAGCTTTATGGCCGAGATTTCTCATTTGCCTTCGGGTTGTTTCTTCCACTTCGATTATTCCAAAGAAAAAAAGGAGATCTTCGAGTTCCGGTTTTAATGCGATTGCCTCTCCCTGAAGTTTTTTGAAAAGCGCTACGGCTTCCGGGGTCTGGCCATAAAACAAAGCCCTTCCAAATTCTTCGAGTTCGCCGTCGGCACTGGTTGATTTTTCAGGTTTTGTGTATTCCCATAGATATCGCTCTCGTATATTGTAAATTGCCTGAGACAGAGCAAGGAAAAGATGTTCCGGATAATGTTCTCCTATCTCGAAAGAAGCGGAAAGAACCAGAAGAGCATGGTTTGTGGGTATCGATTTCAGATTGCTCCCTTCTCTGTCCCACTCCACATAACTCTTTTTCCAGATCCTGAATTTCATTTCCCTTACGAGAAAATCCACCAGACTCTCGAGTTTTTCTTTTTCTACCGCACGCTTTATTTTTTTGAATAGCAGGAGCTCATCCATGTTCTTTAGCTGTTCCTGTCTCATAGTTTCCCTCCGAATCCTTCTTTTTCTTTTCTTTTTAGAGGAATAATAATAACATCAGCCATAAAATATCCTTCCTCATTTTTAAGACGGACGATGATTGTATCGACTGAGTACGATTTTTTGCCTCCGAATAAATGAATAAGCCGACCTTTCCAGAAGCCATTGCTAGAGATTTCCTTCTTTACAAGATTTCTTTCTTTCAAAGTTATCTTCACGAAATTGGGTACTAATTTTTTTTCCATGAACCTCGGATAAATCCGTGAATCCATTGTGTTTGAGCCACTGGTTGTTAGCGTAAATAATACGACCTTCAAGATCCACAGCAACCAGCATTTGTTGCATATGATACAGCAAGTCAGATTTCCTTAGGAGTTCGCCAAGTAATTTGTTCAGATGTTCGTTTGTTCTTATGGCGAAAACAACCGCAATTTCTTCTCCTTGAACATTTTTAACTATTTGTGAGGAATATTCAATGAGTATTTTTGTGCCCTTTTCGTCGACCACTTCCAGTAGTTCGTTATCGGTAATTTCTTTCTTTTTCCACACAAGCGTTATGAAGTTTTTCAAAAGTTTGGGTTTTATGTCTTCTGCCTGTAATCCATAAACGCTGTCGAACTCCACCTTAAAGAACCTTTCGGCGGCTTCGTTCATGTATATAAGTCTACCATTAATATCTAAAGCAAAAGCAACCTCTCTCACATTCTTCAGAATCAGTGAATGCAGTTCCAGTTTTTCTTGAAGCTTTCTTCTTTCTGTTACATCCATTGCGACTACAAGCTCAAGTTTCCCCAGCTCAGTTTCGATTAGAGTCCTTTTGGTACTCGTAATGAAGAGACTGCCATTCCTTTTTATCCGCCATTCATCGCCTTCCCATCGTTTGTTTTTTCTAAGGATGTTCTTTTGTTCTTCAAGCTCTTTCTCAGTAAATTTTAAATACAATCTTTCAGGGGTGCCTAACATTTCTTCGAGTTCGTATCCGTGGGATTTCGCCGCGAATTGGTTGAGATAAACGATTTTTCCTTCTTTATCAAGCGCCATGGCTATTTCTTCGGCATTGTCCAGAAAATTCCACTGAAAGGCGATTTCTTCGCGATTCCTTTTTTCCTGGGTTATATCCATAAATGTGAATTGTGAGACAACCTCTGCGCCATAGACCATTTCTGAAGTGTTGCACCTAACATAGCGTATATCGCCTAAAGAGGTCTTCAGGGTAGTTTCCAAACATTTGATGCTTCCGGAATTGAGTTTTTTTATTGTTTTGACATTGGTTGTTAATTCATCAAAGACCATTCTGGAGAGCTCGTCTTCAGAATATCCAAGGATATTCTGGGCAACACGGTTAGAAAAAATAATCCTATGATCTCTCTTTCTTATCACAAGGATACCACAGCCCATACTGTTAACGAGATTAAAATACTTTTCTTTCTCGAATTTCAGCCTCCTTTCAAGACCTTGTTTCTCAAGCATGAAGAAAACAACACTGCTGAGATAATGTAAATAACCGGGACCTTTGATCAGGTATTCAAAAGTCTTTAAATTGTATTTTTTTACCTTTTCGATATCTGAAAGCAAGAACAAATAAGGTACATTGCCTTCACGGCACTTTTGGAGGATTTCCGTGTTTAAAAAGTCAAACACGAGAAGGTCTGAATATTTCCATAGGTCATCGTTAATCTCTTCGATATATCTAACATCAAAGCTATCCGGGAAGGCTTCCAGGAGCCTTTTTGCATCTTTCTGACTTTTGCCTACGAGTATAATTCGGGAACCATATGTAACCTCTAACAAAAAGTATCACCTCTTCATTTCCTGAATAAGGAAAACACTCCTCCTTACATTACAGCCAGGTTCCCTTAAAGTAATTTAGAATCCTGCTGAACTTGTCAATCTAATTTTAACACAAGACCACTCATATCTCGCATTTCACTGTTTTGGAGGATGTAAGTAAGGAGAATCAGAGCATTTGTTGTTCTGTTTGTTCAAAAAAGTTTTTTTGGAAAAAGTTGTAAACAAACAAGAATCCGGGATAGGAGACAATTTTAGCCAGAATTAGTAGGTTGCTTTAGTATAATGAATGTATATCAAACGATTTGTCACAACATTTCTTACAAGGTAAAACATAGAGGCGAGAGAATGAGGCGGTTTATTTTCCTGGTTGTTTTGGTGATTCTTGCAGTTTTTGGAAGTTGGATTTAAAGAACCTGTTAGATATAATACATGAATAAAACAAGTCTAATAAAACAAGTCTGATGCATAGCTTGAGGTGATGTTAATGTTTAATTTTTCGAGAACTCCGAAAGTAATGAAAGGTGCGGAAAGTATCCATCTGGAAGGCAATGATAACGCTGTTCTCTTGATTCATGGTTTTACAGGAAGCCCTTTTGAGCTCAAAGAACTTGCTCATTGTTTGAACGAAAGCGGTTACTCCGTGGATGTCCCAAGGCTGCCCGGTCATGGTACGGTTATTGAAGATATGCTAACAACAAGGTATCAGGATTGGCTGAGAAAGGTAGTCGATGCGTACATTGATTTGAAATCGAAGTACAAAAAAGTTTTTGTGGGTGGGCTCTCCATGGGTGGAACGCTTACATTGGCGTTAGCTGAGATATTTGGTGATATCGATGGGATATTCCCTCTGGCTGCCCCTATAAAACTGAACAGAATGGACTTAAAACTAACGTGGTTAATGAAGTATTTTGTCAAAACTCGGCCAAAAGACCCAAAGGGCAACGTTGAAACTGTTTCGTATGATGCCGATCCTATACCTCAGGCGTGGGAAATGAACAAACTTATGGCAATGGTTAGAAAGAATTTGAGAAGGGTGACAGCACCCTGTCTCGTGGTTTATTCTAAAAAAGATGGAACCGTACCGTATAGCAATGCAGAGCTTGTATACCACGGTATTTCATCGGAGAAGAGGAAGCTTGTGTCCCTTGAAGAAAGTGGTCATATAATTACCATGGATGTAGAAAAAGAAAAGGTTTCGTCGTCTGTGATGGAATTCATAAGAAAAATAGAAAAATAACAAGCCCCCTGGTCGGGGGCTTGTTTAGTGGAGCAGGCGATGAGACTCGAACTCACAACCTCCGCCTTACCAAGGCGGCGCTCCACCGATTGAAGCTACGCCTGCTCGTTCAGTGAGTATAATATCATAGACCTTAAAATCTTTCAACCCGTCATCCTGGGTTATTGTTCTTTGGGTATCCATCTTACCTTTGGCTTTCTGGAAGCCGTAACTTCATCAAGGCGTTTTATAGGTGTGTTGTACGGGGCATTTTTAACGAATTCCGGATCTTTTTTTGCTTCTTCAAGGATCTTTTTTACCACCTCAACGAAATGGTCAAGATTATCTTTGTTTTCTGTTTCTGTTGGTTCTATCATTAAGGCTTCATGAACGATAAGAGGGAAGTATATAGTTGGTGGGTGTACACCGTAGTCCAGCATCCTTTTAGCGAGGTCGAGAGTCTTGATCCCATATTCCTTGACTAATTTTGTGCCATCGAGTACAAACTCGTGTTTGCACAAACCTGGATAAGCTGTTGGTATCAATTCAGAGAGCCTTGTCCTGAGATAGTTAGCATTTAGAACAGCTATCTCACTTGCATAGGTTAGACCATCTTTACCAAGCATAAGAATATAAGCCAATGCCTTAACAACCACGCCAAAATTTCCATAGAAACTCCTAATTCTTCCGATAGAATGTGAGAGATCGGTTTTCAGGATGTAACCCTCGTCTGTTAAATCCACTACAGGTATCGGGAGAAACTCCTTCAAATGACCTTTAACGCCCACCGGCCCGCTTCCTGGACCTCCCATGCCGTGCGGTGTGGAGAATGTCTTATGCAGGTTGAGATGGACTATATCGAACCCCATGTCGCCGGGCCTGACCTTTCCCATAATAGCGTTCAGGTTAGCCCCGTCATAATAGAGGAGGGTGCCATTTTTATGGGCCATTTCAGCAATTTTTATAATGTCCTTTTCAAATAAACCCAGGGTGTTCGGGTTTGTAAGCATTATAGCTGCGACACTTTCATCCAGAGCAGCCTCGAGGTTATCGAGATCAATTATTCCATTATCGTTGGACTTGATTTCTACTACCTGGAATCCGGCCATAGAAGCCGATGCAGGATTTGTACCGTGAGCCGAATCCGGGACGATGACCTTTGTTCTTTGATTCTCACCCTTTACCTCGAAATACTTTTTGACCATAAGCATTCCGGTCAATTCTCCGTGGGCGCCTGCAGCGGGTTGAAGAGTGAAGGCATCCATACCAGTAATCTCTGAAAGGAGGGTTTGGAGCCTGTACATGACCTCTAGAGCGCCTTGAACTTTTTCAATGGGTTCGTAAGGATGAAGCAACGAAAAACCTTCGAGTGCGGCGATTTTTTCATTGAGTTTGGGGTTGTATTTCATGGTACATGAACCTAACGGATAGAATCCGTTATCCACCGAATAGTTCTTTCTGGTTAACTCAGTATAATGCCTAACAACATCTATTTCACTGCACTCAGGGAGTCCTGGTAATTCTTTCCTTAAAAGATGTTCAGGTATGTAGTCTGAAGGACGAATTTCGTCTTTTTTCTCCTCGGGTAGTGTGTATCCTGTTCTTCCAGTGACTGATTTTTCGAATATAGTCATAATATCTCCTCCAGACGTCCAAGAAGAAACTCGATATCTGCATTTCTTACAGCTTCTGTGGTGCAGAAAAGCGCACAACTTTTCATCTCTGGATACCATTTTTCTAGATTCAAAGGTCCGAGAATTTTATGTTTCATGAGTTCCGAATTAATAAATTCCACATCTTTGTTAAAACTTATAACGAATTCATGGAAGAATGGCCCACTGAATACCTCCGTAACTCCTTCGAGCTTCAGTAATCTTTCTTTCAACGAATGCGCTTTGGCGAAGGATTGTTCTGCTACCTCACGAAGCCCTTCTTTTCCCATAACACTCATATATATGGCAGCAGTAACAGCATTATGGGCATGATTGGAACAGATATTAGATGTTGCTTTACTTCTCCTGATATGTTGTTCCCTCGTTTGAAGCACCATAACGTACCCTGTTCTTCCTTCAGTATCTTTTGTCTCTCCAATGATTCTTCCGGGCGTCTTTCGAATATTATTTTCTAAGGTAGCAAAAAAACCGAAACCGGGGCCACCGAAGTTTGGAGGGTTTCCCAGTGGCTGACCTTCACCGACAACGATATCGGCACCAAGCTTTCCAGGGGCCTCAAGAAGTGATAGTGCAATCGGATTAGCTACAACTATGAACATAACTTTTTCCGGAAGCAACTCACGAATAATTTTTAGATCCTCAATTACTCCGAAAAAATTCGGATAACCAACAATTACTCCGGAAACATCATCTGTGAGTTTTGATTTGAGTGTTTCAAGGTCGATATTCCCGCTGTTTTTAGCAAAGTTGACTTCTTCAACCTTTATGTTTTGTCCAGAACAATAGGTTCTGATGACTTCCCTATATTCAGGATGCACATTTTTTGCAACAATAATTTTATCTTTCCTATTTGTCCTTACGGCCATAAGAGCCGCTTCAGCGGCAGCTGTTGCCCCATCATACATAGAAGAATTGGCGACTTCCATTCCTGTAAGCTCAACGATCATCGTCTGGAACTCGTAAAGAGCTTGCAAGGTCCCCTGGGAAACCTCAGCCTGATAAGGCGTGTAAGCAGTGAGAAATTCGCTTCGAGATGCGAGAGCTTGAACTACAAATGGAATGTAATGATGATATATACCACCACCACGAAACACTGCCAGTTGTTCGAGATTTGTATTTCTTTCGGCAAGAGATTTCATTTCACGATAAACACTGAATTCATCCGAACCTTTTGGTAGAGCGAGTTCAAAATCAAAAACCTTCGGAACATCTGAAAAAAGCTCCTCAATACTGGGAACTCCTATCGTTTCTAACATCGATTTTATTTCTTCCGGGGTGTGAGGAATGTAAGAATGACGTTCTTTCATGTCATTCCTCCTCTTTACAAAAAGCCTTGTACTCCTCTTCGTCCATGAGCTCGTTGAGTTCATCAGAATTTGAAAGCTTTATCTTAAAAAGCCAGCCTTCTCCTTCTGCATCCTGATTTATGAGTTCTGGTGTCGTGTCAAGTTCTTCATTGATTTCAACAATTTCACCGGATACAGGAGCGTAAATATCACTTGCAGCCTTAACAGATTCAACCGTACAAACAACCTCTTCTTTACTCACAGTTTTTCCAATTTCCGGAAGTTCAACATAAACAATATCTCCGAGATGTTCCTGGGCGTAATTCGTTATGCCTACTGTTCCAATTTCACCTTCGATGGAAATCCATTCATGAGACTTTGCAAACTTTTTCATGACAGATAACCTCCTTTTATTAACCTTTTGATTTTACTGAACCTCTATAAAATGGTGTTTTGGTTACAACCGCTTTTACCATCTTGCTCCTTATCTTAATCTCAACTTCTGTTCCTCTTTTCCAGTATCCTTTCTTCAGATAGGCCAGGGCCACTGGCTTTTTCAATGTCGGCGAAAGCATTCCACTGCTTACCCAACCAATTTTTTCTCCATCAGCGTACACCTCGTAACCGTGCCTCGGGATACCTTTTTCAACGAGCTCTATTCCGCGAAGCTTGTATTCCAAGCCGTTTTCCAACTGCTTCAGAAGTTTGTCCTTTCCGATGAAATCTTTGTCCAACTTCACTGTCCATTTAAGGCCTGCCTCTAGAGGAGTTATCTCGTCGTTGAGCTCATTACCGTACAACATATAACAGGCTTCAAATCTCAATGTATCTCTTGCTCCAAGCCCGATGGGTTTAACGCCATAGGGGGCACCTATCTCAAGGATCTTTCGCCAGAGGGGAACAGCCCCTTCAGGAGATGTGTAGAGCTCAAACCCATCCTCTCCGGTATAGCCTGTTCTGGAGATGATACAATCGATTCCAACAACCTTTCCTTCTGTGAAATGATAGAAAGGAATTTCGCTGAGTTTTACCTGTGCTATTTCCTGCAAAAATTCTTCCGCCCGGGGGCCTTGGAAGGCCAGCTGAGCTGTTTCAGAAGAGATGTTTTTGACTTCGACATTGAATCTGGCAGAGTGTTTTTTTACCCACTCAAAATCTTTGTCTGTATTTGCCGCATTAACCACGAAAAGGATCTTGTCCTCAGAGAACCTGTACACAAGGAGGTCGTCTACAACGCCGCCGTTTTCGTTACACATGGGTGTGTAACAAATCTCGCCATTTTTTAAACCGGAAACGGAATTCGTTACAAGATAATCTGCAAAAATAAGTGCGTTTGGTCCGGTGATCTCAATCTCCCCCATGTGAGAAACATCGAACAGCCCGGCTATGTTCCTCACCGTGTTATGCTCATCAAGTATAGAGGTATATTGCACAGGCATTTCCCAGCCCGCAAAATCCACCATTTGCGCGTCCAGTCGCAGATGTTCTTGATAAAGAGGAGTTCTTTTAAGTTTTTCCATCGGTTATTGCTCCTTTCCTCTATATTCTTTGAGAATATTCTTTGCTTTTTCCAACATTTCATCGGGTACAAGTACATCCGTGATTGAACCTTCCCCAAAGTAGATTGTATCAGTGTATGCAATGTCCGAAGGTTGCAATCTCACCTCAATTCCTTCATTTTCAAGAATGCCTTTGATCAGCTTTGCTTCATAGAGCTGAATAGCTTCTTTAAGCTTTTTCATGGCTTTCACCTCACTTCCGATTAATTATAGCACCGACCGATAAACTTAGTTAATCAACATAAAGCCTTAGCTTAAATGAGATAAGGCGATTAATGTGCTATAATCACGCCAGATTTTAGTATGCGAATACTATCGCAAGGAGGTATCAATAATGATAAAGAAAATTGCTGTAATGACAAGTGGTGGGGATGCCCCGGGAATGAACGCTGCGATAAGGGCGGCTGTGAGAACTGCCGTCACTGAAAACATAGAGATTGTGGGAATTAAAAGAGGGTACTCCGGGCTTTTAGACGAGGATTTCATAGAGATGAGCTACGCATCTGTTGGCGGGATTATGGAAAAGGGAGGTACAATTCTCAGGAGTTCCAGGTGCGAAGAGTTTCAAACCACTGAAGGCAGGAAGAGAGCGGCAGAAATATTGAAAAAATACGGTATAGAAGCATTGGTAGTAATAGGAGGAGAAGGGAGTCTCACCGGGGCCATGCTTCTTTCGGAAGAAAATGACATTCCCGTAATCGGCATCCCAGGGACGATAGACAACGATATAGCGCACACGGATATGTGTATCGGAGTAGATACCTGTTTGAATACCGTTATTGGCAACATTCAAAAACTCAAAGATACCGCTTCATCTCATGAAAGGGCCTTTATAGTAGAGGTTATGGGCAGGCATTCGGGTTATATCGCTCTTGCTTCCGGATTAGCAACGGGCGCGGAAGCAATACTGATCCCGGAAATCCCGGTAGATTATGATGCCATAGCGGAAAAACTCTGGAACGAAAGGAAACGCGGGAAAATAAATTGCATTGTCGTGGTTGCTGAAGGTGTGGCAAGTGCCTATACGGTCGCAAGGCATATGGAACATCGAATAGGCTATGAGACGAGAATAACCATTCTTGGACACGTCCAGCGTGGTGGCTCTCCGACTGCTTTTGACCGCATCCTTGCTTCAAGAATGGGTTACGAAGCGATAAAGGCGCTTCAGGAAGAAGACTTCGGCACAATGATTGCCCTCCAATCAGGAAAGATGGTAAGAATACCTTTGAAAAAGGTTCTTTCCGAGAAGAAAAAAATCGATGAAAAACTAATAGAAATGATCAAAAATCCTTTCGTAGGATCGTAGGAGGAGACACCATGAGGAAGACGAAAATAGTTTGTACTGTTGGGCCGGCAACAGAAAATCCCGATATGTTAAAAAAACTCATAGAAGCTGGCATGAATGTGGTGAGATTAAACACTTCGCATGATGATTTAGAACATCATCGTCGGAGAATTAGAACAGTTAAGAAAATTCGTGAAGAACTTGCTGTGCCTATCACTATATTACTTGACCTTGCCGGCCCAAAGATAAGGACGGGAGACTTTTCTTCAGATACGGTTGTTCTTAAGAAAGGAGACCTATTCACTCTCACGACAGAGGATATTGTTGGTGATGATAAGCGAGTGAGTGTAAGTTACAAAAAACTACCATCTGAAGTTAATTCTGGAGACTTCATCCTCGTAAACGACGGAAAAATAAAGTTGAGGGTTGTAGAAACGAACGAGACAGAGATAAAAACCACCGTCGTTAACGGTGGGGAAATAACGCACCGTAGAGGAATAAACGTTCCTGGAATCGATCTTGGAATAGAAGCTCTTACTTTAAAGGATAAGGAATTTATAAAGTTGGGCATCGAAGAAGGCGTAGACTACTTTGCACTGTCTTTTGTCAGGAAACCCGAGGATGTTATCGAAGCTAAGAAGATCATTTCAAGCTTTGGTGGCAGCATTCCGATAATTTCGAAAATAGAAACAGTGCAGGCTCTAAAAAGAATAGAGTCTATCGCTGAGGTCTCAGATGGTCTTATGGTAGCTCGGGGTGATCTTGGTGTCGAAATTCCTGTGGAAGAAGTTCCAATAGCTCAAAAAAAGATAATACGCGCAGGAAATAAAAATAGAATCCCGGTAATAACAGCTACTCAAATGCTTGAATCAATGATAGAAAACCCTGTTCCTACAAGAGCAGAGACCACGGACATCTCCAATGCAATAATCGATGGAACCGATGCGGTGATGCTCTCAGCCGAAACCTCTGTTGGCAAATATCCTATCGAAGCAGTGAGTGTAATGCATAAAACCGCATTGTCCACAGAAAAGTATATTCGTGCCCACCCCTATCTTCTCCAATGGACTCGCGAAGATGTTGTCACCGACGACCATACGGACGCTATATGCCGCGCGGCGTGGGATTTAAGCGAAACATTAAAAATAAAGCTTATCGTTTCGTCTACCTATACAGGGCACACGGCAATAAACGTTTCCGGTTTCAGACCACGTTCGCACATTCTGGCAGTTACCCCAAACAAGAATACGTACCACCGCCTTGGAATGGTCTGGGGTGTAACACCCATGCTATTAGAGCTCGGTTCAACGATAGACGAAATGGTGAAGATTGCCAGTGAAAAGGCCAGAAAGCTCGACCTTCTTGATCCGGGAGATAATTTCATAATCACTGCTGGTGTTCCACTTGGCAAGGCTAACACTACCAATATGTTGAAACTCGAAAGAGCTTAAATTGACAATTAACCCATAGAAATGAAACTAAGAGGATTGCTTGCATTTTTAATAGAAATACGTAGTTTTACTAGTATAATCGGCTTTATTTCCGCATATTACAGAATATTCGCGTGTTATTCGTTATTTTTGTTCTTGAAGAATAACTATGTCTGGTTTATCATTAAATTAGCAGACTCATATAAAGAGTGCTAATTTATAAAAATCAGAATTTATAAAAGTCGAAAGGAGGTAACAGTATGAAGGTTATTCCACTCGGAGAGAGACTTCTCATCAAGCCAATAAAGGAAGAGAAAAGAACAGAGGGCGGTATTGTTCTTCCCGATACTGCCAAAGAGAAACCGATGAAGGCAGAGGTTATTGAAATTGGTAAGGACGTCGAGGATATCGATATCAAAGTTGGCGATAAGGTTATATTTTCCAAATACGCCGGTACTGAGATCAAGATCGATGACGAAGACTATATATTGATTGATCAGGATGATATTCTTGCCAAAGTCGAAGAATGAAAGGGGGTAGTGTGAATGCCAAAGATTCTTAAATTCAGTGAAGAAGCGAGAAGGTCTCTCGAAAGAGGTGTTGACGCTGTTGCAGAAGCTGTTAAGATAACCCTTGGTCCTAAAGGGAGAAACGTTGTTCTTGAAAAGAGCTGGGGCTCTCCAACCATCACGAACGACGGTGTTTCCATTGCCAAAGAGATCGAACTCGAAGATAAGTTTGAAAACCTTGGAGCTCAGCTCGTTAAAGAAGTTGCCTCCAAAACAAATGATATAGCCGGTGACGGTACAACCACCGCAACAGTTCTTGCACAGGCCATGATTAAAGAAGGTCTGAAAAACGTTGCTGCCGGTGCTAACCCGATACTTGTCAAAAAAGGAATCGAAAAGGCTGTTACCAAGGCCGTTGAAGAGATCCGCTCTATGTCCAAGAAACTTTCCAGCAGAGAGGATATAGCCCATGTTGCTGCTATTTCTGCCAACGATCCCGAGATCGGTGAACTCATAGCTGAAGCGATGGACAAGGTTGGAGAAGACGGAGTTATTACCGTTGAAGACTCCAAAACCCTCGAAACCTACGTGGAATTTGTTGAAGGTATGCAGTTCGACAGGGGTTACATCTCTCCATACTTCGTCACCGACCCCGAAAAGATGGAAGCTGTTATAAAAGAACCCTATATCCTCATCACCGACAAGAAACTTTCTGCGGTCAAACCCCTTGTTCCTATACTTGAAAAAGTCGCACAGACCGGTAAACCTCTCGTAATTATCGCAGAGGATGTCGAAGGTGAGGCTCTGTCTACCCTGGTTCTCAACAAACTGAGGGGTACTCTTGAGTCTATCGCAGTTAAGGCACCTGGATTTGGCGACAGAAGAAAAGCCATGCTTCAGGATATCGCCATCCTGACCGGTGGAACTGTTATCAGTGAAGAGGTCGGCCTTACACTTGAAAATGCCACACTTGATGATCTTGGTACCGCTGGAATGGTGAAGGTCAAGAAAGACGATACCATCATTGTTGATGGAAAAGGTGAACCCGAAAAGATCAAACAGAGAATAGGTCAGATTAAAGCTCAGATCGAACAGACAACATCTGAATACGAAAAGGAAACCCTTCAGGAGAGACTCGCGAAACTCGCCGGTGGTGTTGCCGTTATCAAGGTCGGTGCTGCAACAGAAACCGAACTCAAAGAGAAGAAGCACAGAATCGAAGATGCTCTCAGCGCTACTAGAGCAGCTGTCGAGGAAGGAATCGTGGCCGGTGGTGGCGTTGCTCTGGCGAGAGCTAAAAAGACCGTTGAAAAACTCATCGATGAGGTTGAAGATCCTGACATGAAGATCGGTGTTAAGATCGTTTACAAGTCTCTTGATGTTCCGATGAGACAGATCGCTGCTAACGCCGGTCTTGACGGAGCTGTCATCGTTGACAAAGTTCTTTCTGTTGACGATCCGTCCCATGGATACGATGCACTCCGTGACAAATTTACCGACATGTTTGAAGCTGGAATCGTCGATCCAGTCAAGGTTACAAGGAGCGCTCTCCAGAATGCAGCATCTATTGCTGGTATTCTACTTACAACAGAGGCTGCTGTTGTTGAGAAACCCGAAGAGAAGAAAGAAACTACCCCACCGATGCCAGAGTACTGATGAAGTAATCCATTGAATCAATTAAGGGAGAGCGTTTAACGCTCTCCCTTTTTGTTCCTCAGGCACATAACAACAACTCTAATTTCAGTTGATACATCCATCCTGAAGGTAAACACATTCACCCCTGAGCACACATGGGATTATAGAAATCGCAATTACGGATAGTAGGGTGTGATTATCTGGCGTTAACTAAAGTAACAAGAAATATACGCCGGTATACGTTGATTTTCTCCCGAATTCGTGGTATTATTATATTAGATTATTTAGGATTCGACGCGTGAAATCATCAAGGAGGTGAGAAGCGATGAGAGAAGAAAGAAAAACAATCTTCAGAACCAAAGACGATCTCAGGATCAAAACTGATGAAGAGCTCAACCTCCTGGAAGTAACGTTCAAAGACAGGAAAAATCTGCCTCTTTCCAAGCTTCAGGGTTGAAGCTTCAGAGGAAATAGCATCGCTATTTCCTCGCTCCCCCACTTTTTTCCTCCATTGCTTTTGATAATTTGTCATTTTGGAATTAAACAGTTCAATTTTGAATATAAAGTTCAGTTAATGTATAGTGATGTATAATTTCTTTAGAGGCTTTACCTAACCCCTCGGTATTTCAATGTAGAAGAGGGGATTCTGTTGTTTATAGCTTTAATGAGAGATAGCTCACAACGATCAAAAGGAGTGTCTTCTTTGGAATTGCCAACCGTTTCAGTTATTATTCCGGTAAGAAACGAAGAGAATTTTATTGGAAAATGCATAGAGTCTTTTCTGGATCAAGCTTATCCTGAAAATAGGTTTGAAATAATTGTTGTAGATGGAATGAGTGAGGATAATACGAGAACAATTGTAAAGGAGTATATGTCTCGTTATAAAAACATAAGACTGTATGATAACCCGGATAAATACACACCAAATGCTTTGAACATAGGTATTAAAAATGCTTCCGGAAAAATCATTATGCTTGCCAGTTCCCACGCAATATACTCCAGAGACTACATCTCCACCTGTGCGCAAAAAATTGTCGAAGAAAAAGCGGAGATTGTCGGCGGAAAGATGATAACACTTCCCAGAAATAGTAGTATAAAAGCAAAGGTAATAGCCTCTGTATTGAGTAATCCTTTTGGTGTTGGTGGCGCCAAATACAGAATCAGATGTGATAAAGAATCTTATGTTGATACCGTTGCTTACGGGCTTTATAAAAAAGAACTTTTTGATAAAGCCGGACTCTTCAACGAAAATTTGGTGCGAAATCAGGATATCGAAATGAATCTGCGTTTAAAGAGAATTGGAGCCAGAACTTTGTTGGTACCTCAAGTAAGTTCGTATTATTATGCTAGAGATACTTTTACAAGTTTGTGGAAGAATAATTTTGCGAATGGTTTCTGGGTAATATACAGCACGAAGTTTGCAAAAGTACCCTTTTCTTTTAGACATTTAATCCCTCTTTTCTTTGTTCTGTTTTTGGTTTTAGGATGTTTTCTGTCGATGTTTAGTCCCATCCTGGCTAAACTTTATATGGTTGTATTGGGATTGTATATGTTGCTAAACGTGTATTTTTCTCTGAAGATAAGCTTTAGACTTAAAAATTTGCTGGCATTTCCATTGGCTTTCTTTACTTTTCTTAGTTTGCATGTTTCTTATGGGATAGGTTCTTTAATGGCTTTGATCAAGCTAATTTTTGTACGACGTTCATACCAGTAAAAATTAGGTGGCACCACAAATGCCCTGGAGGTTAGTTATGCAGATAGTTGTTGTAGGATATCTTCATAAGAAAATGGATAAAAGGGTTTTTAGGACGGTAAAGGCTTTTTCGAGACACTTCAAAGTACTATACATTTATTGGACAGAGGATGCAAGTGAAAAATCTTACACAGAGGGAAACATTGAATATTTGCCAGTTTACCACAAACTGTGTACAAACCCCTTTAAGGAGTTTGTGAACAGGTACAAGTACGAAAGAGAGGTTTTGAGAATTGTTGATAAATTGTCATTTGACCTTGCTTATATACACCACTTTGCTACCGTAAAACCCTTGGCTATTTTTCGATTGCTTTCCAGAAAGAACGTAAAAATAATTACCGATTTTCATGAATATGTTCCAGAGGAATATCTTTTTGGAGTTGAACAAATTCCTAGATCTATAAAAATGTGGTTGGGACAAAAGCTATACAGACATATGATAATGAAGTCAGACGGAACTGTTTTCGTTTCAAAGAAATTCTTGGAAGATGCTAAAGAATGGAAACCTGATTTGAAGGCTTTTAACTTTCCAAATTACGGGAATCTTAAAATTCCACCAATTAACCAAATCAAAAGACAAAAAGAAGTGATTTTTGCTGGGACTACGGAAAGAAAAATAGAAAATGAATTGAAAATATTTGAAATATTAAATTCCAAAGGATTTTCGATTGTTTCCATTGGCACTGATATAAAGGCTCCTTTCGAAATAAAGAAGCTCCCCTTTTTGAAATATGAGAAGATGATAGAAAGAATTTCTAATGCAGCATTTTCAATAGTCTCGTATAGTTGTAGAAATAAGAAAGGAAATTACTTGAACAAATACGTGTATTCCATGCCAAATAAGTTCTTTGATTCGATAGCTGCGGGAACACCGGTGATACTCGATAAAGATTTTTTGGGTATGAGAGAATTAATTGAAAATGACGGAATCGGTGTTGTAATAGATCGAGATAATCCAAAAGAAAGTGCGGAAAAAATTACAGCCTTTTGGGAAAGTAAAGTGGAATATGAAAAACTTCTATTAAACATAAGTCGAAAGCAAGACCATTATGTTTGGAATGAAAAGAAAGAAAGAGAATTTATCGATTTTATCATGAGAGTTATAGATTCCTAAGAAAGGAAGAGATAACAGTGAAGGTTCTTTCAGTTATCGGAGCGCGTCCACAATTTATCAAAGAGGCAGTAGTGGGAGAGCAATTAAGGGCACTTGGAATGCGTGAAATTCTTGTTCATACAGGTCAGCATTACGACGTAAATATGTCTGATGTTTTTTTCAAGTATCTCAAACTGAAAAAGCCTGATTATTACCTTTCTGTGGGTTCTGGTACCCACGCATATCAAACCGGGACGACAATGATCAGGCTTGAAGAGGTTGTGATTAAAGAAAAACCCGATGTATTGATTGTGTATGGAGATACTAACGCTACCATAGCTGGTGCTCTTGTAGGGGCAAAACTAAAAATCTCTGTTGCTCATGTCGAAGCTGGTTTAAGGCAGGAACCCAAAGATATGCCTGAAGAAATAAATCGGGTAGTTACTGATCATATCTCCAGATTTTTATTTTGCCCAACAAAAAGAGCGGTTGATAATCTCAAATCAGAAGGGATATCCAAAGGTGTGTATTTTGTTGGAGACGTTATGTATGATCTTTTTCTGAAGGTAAAAGATAGTATAGACGTTCAAAAAGTTCTCAAAAAGTATAGATTACAGAGAAAAAATTATATCCTTGCCACTGTCCATAGAGACTTCAACACAGATAACGAAGAACGATTAAGAAATATCCTAACGGCATTGGGAGAAATATCCCGTGAAATTCCTGTTGTTTTTCCCATGCATCCTAGAACGAAAAAGGTTATAAATCAGAAAAATCTGTGGAATTTGTTGGGAAAGACCAGAGTAATAGATCCAGTACCTTATCACGAGCTTGTAGCTCTGTTGACAAATTCTTTGAAGGTGATAACAGACAGCGGTGGATTACAGAAGGAAGCGTACTTCGCAGGTGTTTCGGCAATAGTGTTAATGCCGGATACAGGGTGGATTGAACTTGTAGAAGCTAATTGGAACTATCTGGCTGATACCCAAAAAGAGTTAATAGTTCAGAAAGCGCTGGAAAGTTCTTTAAATAAATGTCCTTTCGAACAATTTTATGGTCAAGGTGACGCAGGAAAGAAAATAGCTGAGATAATATTGCGTCATCAGAAATAAAATCAGAGACTATTAACATCCTGCAATGATAAGAATGATCATAACAGTTTTTTTATAGAATTTATAAAAAGTACTAGACAGTAAAATGGTAATGTTTCCAATGTCAAAATTTGTTGTTTTTCCGAAGCACATCATAATCAAAGTGATTTGAGGTTGAGTATGAAAATATTAATATTTTCAGAAATGTTTCCAAAACCAAATGCTCCTTCAAGTGGAATATTTGTGAAAAAAAGATTGGAATACTTGTTGAAAGAAAAAAGAATGGATTTTGATTTTGCACCAATATCGACTTTTGATACTTCACTAATTTCTTTTGTCAAAAGACTTAAAAAGATTCCAAGGATCGAATTAACTGATTTTCTGGAAGTGGAGCATAAGAAATTCAAAGTTTTTCAGGTTCCTCTTAAAACCGTAACAAGATATGAAATGATAAAAGGAAAAACAAAAGCATGGATCAAATATGCTGAAGAAATGATGAAGACATTGGAACAGAATTTTAAGGTAAGTGATTACAACCTGATTCACGCACATAGAGCTTTTCCGGAGGGTCACGCCGCTTTTCTACTCAGCGAGAAATATAAAATACCTTATATAGTTACATCTCATGGCAGTGAAATTCACTCAGCTGAAAACGATTTTCTAAAGCTCATAATAGATATTTTGGAAAATTCATCAAAGGCTATATTTGTTAGTGAATATCTTCGCAAAGACGCAATAAAAAAAGGTTATAGCGGTAGAAAATCAGTTGTTATACCCAATGGAATAGATACTGATATTTTTAAACCAGTAGATAAAACTAAGGCTAGAAAAAAATTAAACATTTATCAAAAAGACTATAAATATGTTGGTTTTGTTGGTAATCTGATACCTATAAAGCGGGCAGATAAACTACCAGAAATATTTCATGATATATCCAGAAGTATTCCAAATATCCATTTTATTGTTGTTGGTGATGGGTATCTTAAAAGAGATATAGAGAAAAGAACCAAAGATCTTCAGATCACTTTTACCGGTAGAATAAAACCTGAGAGAGTCCCTATTTATATGAACGCTATGGACGTTATGATATTGCCAAGCAGAAATGAAGGATGGCCGTGTGTTGTTCTTGAAGCTCAGGCTTGTGGTGTACCTGTTGTTGGTAGTAGTAACGGAGGAATACCTGAGGCTATTGGAGACAATGATATGATAGTCACGGAAGGTCCGAATTTTGAAAACCGTTTTGCAAAAAGGGTCATATATGTTTTAAAAAATTCTGTATCGCCTAATAAACTAAGGCGAAGGGCTGTAAAATTCAGTTGGAAGTCCATGGTTAGAAGAGAAATTGAGATATATTGTGAGGTTGCCAACTTTAGATTCTAATTTAGAGGTGAGGTTATGGATATAGCTTTAGTATCAATGGATAATCCATATCTTGTTGGAAGAGGTGGTAAACACATACATCAATTACTACTTGAGAAGGGATTAAAACAGTTAGGACATAACGTTAATACTGACTACTATGTCCTGCCTTCCAGGTTCAAATGGTACACTTGGCGTTTGTTTGGGAAGGTATATGCCTTTAAGAAAAAAATGTTGGATATAGAAAAATGGTATCGTAATAAGGAATTTAGAAAATTTGATATTGTGCATGCCCACGATGTAGTTTCGGGAGTAGCAGTTTCTAAAAAGACTAACACACTAGTTTTAACTGTACATGGGTACTTCGCGAGAGAAGTAATAAACTATGGTGCGTATTCTGAGACTGAGAGAAAAAAGGTTTTCTCTTTAGCGATGGATTATGAACGCAAGGCTGTGGAAGAAAGTAAAGGAATTATTGCAGTGGACAGTAGAATAAAAATATACCTTATAGAAGAGCTTGGGTGCCCAGATGATAAGATATTGGTTATGTACAATGCGGTTGACACTGATACATTTTGCCCCGTTACAAAAAATGAAGTTCATAGAATTCGTCAGATTCTAAAACTCCCTCAAAACAAGTTTATTGTTCTGGTTCCGAGGCGTTTTGTTAAAAAGAACGGAGTAGTATTTGCCGCAAGAGCATTGCGCTGGATAAAAGATAGGGATATTCATATGATTTTTGCAGGTGGTGGACCTGAAAAAGAAAACTTGTTATCAGAACTTGAAAATGACGATAGAAGTACGGTTTATGATGTTATAGATCATAATCAAATAGTAAATTACTACAAAGCGGCGGATGTTATTTTGATTCCATCGATAACATCGGATGGTGTAGAAGAAGCAACTTCTCTTGCTATGCTAGAGGGCATGGCTAGCGGAAAACCTGTTATATGTAGTAATATTGGTGGTATGGCTGAGGTTATAAAAGATCAAATCAATGGAATTTTAGTTGAACAAAAAAATCCAGAGGAAATAGCAAGGGCAATTTTGATATTGAAAAATTCAAATGAATTTGTTGAAAGACTTTCAAGTAACGCGCGGAACTACGTAGTAGAAAATCATTCCTATATAAAACACTCAAGTAAGATATTAGAATTCTACGAAAAGATCTTGCAAAAAATCTGAATTTATTTGTCTTTTCAAGGAGGAAGACATTTTGAAAAAGAACAAACCAGTGATTTTATTAGAAGGGAAATATGGACCTGGAAATCTTGGGGATGATATTTTAATGATTGTTTCTTCTAAAGTTCTTCTTGAATGTTGCCGTGATTGCGAAATAGTAATAGAACTTTCTAAGCCTGAGATAGTAAAGAATTGGCTTTCCGGGGTTACTTTATTAAACCATTTCGAATTGAAGAAAGCCCCAGTGTTGAAAGTGCTTGGAGGAGGAGGACAATTTTATTCGTTTCCGCTCTCTTGGAACATTGAAAAAACAAAGAAAGGATTAGGAGTGCGCAAATTAGTTCATGGAAGAAAAGTTCTTTCCGCTTTAAAAAACAGGCTAGGAAAGATTCGAAAGCATTGGCTAACAAAATCAGTTGATACTGCTATTTTTTGTGTTGGAGTTGGGCCTTTTGTTGAAAATAGTCCTCAACAAGAAGAAGCAAGAAATATGTTAATGAAAAGTTCTTACGTTTCAGTTCGAGATAGTAACAGTTTTGCTATTTGCAAAGCTTGGGGAATTCGCAACGTAAAACAATTTACTGATCCAGCATTTCTTTACGAATTCTGGAGAGATGCTAATATACCAGCGAATGAAATAAAATTTTCAAATATTGAGCGATCAATAGCCTTTATTCCACGATATTGGCCACATGATGAAATTGGTCAATCTTATTTGAAGCCAATGTTGAAAGTAGCAAAGAAACTTAACACCCAAAACATTAAGAGCATTTTTTATTTTTTCAGTAAATATTATGATAGAGAAATCATTGAGTTTGTTGATAATCAAGGGTTTAACGTGAAAGTTTGGGATCCTGAGACAAATCAGAAACCTGCAAGGTTCGTTGAACAAATTGCTGAACAAAATATGCTCGTTGTTTCTGCTAGAGCACATGGAGTGATATTACCGGCAATTTTTGGAATCCCTGGTATAGCTGTTGAGATAGAACCAAAACTTGTAAATGTTCATAGAATGTTACCTAGAGGAACCAAACTTTGGCAGAAACCTTTTAATCCTGATTCTCTTTTGAAGATGATTCAAGAAATGTTGGAAAACAATGATGAATTCCGGCGATTGGTTAATGAAGATGTTAGTTATAATCACAATATTGCTCTTGAAGCTAAAGCGGATATTCAACGATTTATCAGAGATTATTTAAAGAAACAACATCATGTTTAAGTATACAACGAAGGGGATTAGCATTTGAGTAAGAAATATGTTCAGTCAGTAGCGGCTGGTGCTATATATATAACATTTTTCACATTAATTTCCAAAGTACTTGGATTCTTTCGAGAAGTACTTGTAGCTGATCTTTTTGGAACTTCATGGCGATTGGATGCAGTAATGATTGCTCTTACTCCTGTCCAGATAATATCTGGAGTAATATCTGCTGGTTTAATAACAGTTTTCATCCCCAAATATATAAAAATTAAAGATGCCAGCATTGAGGAAGCAAAGCACTATGCCTGGGCTATCATAGTTATTTTTGGCCTTTTGTTTTTAGTTTCAGGTATCCTTCTATATTTCTTTTCAGAGCAGTTTATAAAGCTTTTTGCTCCGGGATTTTCCCGAAAAATTGTTGAATACTCAGCAAGAAAGTTAAAAGGCTTGTCCGTGCTTCCTCTAATAATGGGTATTCAGCAAATACTTTCAGGCATCCTCCGGGCAGAAAGGCGATTTTTGCAATATACGTTGGCCCAGCTCTTTTTCAATATAGTTTCTATTCCGGTTATCTATTTTACTGCTCCTTACTTTAACGAAGCTTCATATATACTTGCATGGGTTATTGGAAACTTAGTTGTTAGCTTAGTACTACTCCTTTTTTCAATTGGACAAATCCAGCCTCATCTCAGATTATTTTCAGACGATATAAGAAATACTCTTGTTCTCACATTTCCTCTTATCCTATCCAACGGTCTAGGTCAAATTAACAATATAGTTGATAAGGCATTTGTTTCATTCTTGCCGTCAGGGCGTGTATCCGGTATGCAATATGCTGATGCTCTTCTTGGAATAGTATCTGGGGTTTTTTTAATGAGTTTTATGACTACAACTCAAACCGAATTATCAGAGTTTTTGGTAAGAAAAGATTTTGCAAAAGCTGAAGAAAGAATGAAGAAAACAACGCACACGCTTCTCAGTCTTTCTATTCCAATAGTGTTGTGGATAACGTTCATGGGGGAGCCTTTAATTAAGCTGATTTACGAGCATGGAAATTTTACGAATGAATCAACATCGATAGTTGTAATAGCTTTGATAGGATATAGTGCTAGAACAATAATATTACCAATTGGGCTACTCTCAAGACAATATTTCCTTATTCAAGGGAAAATAAAATTTGCCACTTATTTGACGGTGCTTTCAGTGTTGACTAATGTTTTTTTTGATTGGTTGTTAATTAAACCATTTGGAGTAGGCGGCATTACTGGTAGTACATCGATTGTAACTTTTATAAATACAACTATCTGGATATTGTTGGTTAGAAAGGAAGGAATTTCCTTTTTGCCTTGGAAAAGAATAATAACGCTTATAGTGAGTTGTGGAACCATTATCATTACCTCACTGTTGATTAAAGCGTTGACTAATGATTTGATATACATAATTTTTGGCAATTTTGCTTTTGCGATTCTTACAATCTGGTCTACTTGGGATATAACAACGTTTATCATAAGAAAAACATTTAGCAAGTTACTGAGACCGAAAAAGTGATTAAGTAATAAGTCATTGAAAAGGAAATATAAAAAAAGAACCTTATCTACATGAAACTTCTTCAGAAAAACGAAGAAGAGCGGCAGTATAAAATAAATGCTGTAAAAATAAAAAAAGCCCTGTATCCTAGAATAGGAAGAACACATAAACCATACAAAGGAGGGATACAGGGCCCATGGAAATCAAAGATATTATACTCCAATTTCTCACAGAAAATGAAGAAGGAATGAGAAATCTTCTAACCTGGTTTTTGAATACGGTTATGGAATATGAAGCCCGGATAC
>NZ_JGCK01000035.1:0-15433 GCF_001639905.1 Kosmotoga sp. DU53
ACATATCAGACGCTATTCTAAAAACCACAGATGAACGTTTCAAACCGTTACGAGAATTGTTCATCAAATATTCTGAATTAAAGCATGTTCTTTCACCGAGTAGTGTTTTACAGAAATTTGTAGATGAGACGGAATATCTTCCAAAACTTGCCAGCATGAAAAGAGGGGAAAGGGCGATAAACAATGTTAAAAAGATGCTTGAAATAGCAAAAGAACTCGATCGTCTTGGAACAAGCCTCAGGGAACTCTCGTCAAATATAAAGGCGTTTATAGACTCGAGTGAAGAGACGGAAGCAACCCTTGAAACGGAAGAATCTGACAGCGTTAAACTCCTGACAGTCCATAAATCAAAAGGTCTGGAGTTTCCTGTTGTGATTGTTGCAGATACATTCTGGAAAGGGAAAAGTGATGGTTCCCCTTACATATTAACCGGTGAAGACGGGTATATTGTTTCCAGAGAGCAACCAAAGAAAGAAAGTGATACCATTGAATCGCAGTTGCATCTGGAAGAGAAGGAAAAGAATCTGGAAGAGGAAAAAAGAACCCTTTATGTTGCCTTTTCCAGAGCCAGGGAAATGCTTGTGGTAAGCTTGAATGGGAAGAAAGCCACTTCAGATCGTCCGTGGTCTCAAATGCTTCAGGGAACGTTGATTACTGGTGAAAACCAATTATGCGAAGATATGGAGGACCTTGTGGAAATTGTTGAACCTGGAGAAGCGGTAAGAGAAGAACCTGAGAGTATTGAAGAAAAAGAATCGTTTATAATTCAATGGCCTGATATCGAATTCATAAAATCCGTAGATGACAGGTCTTATATAAAATATATTTCACCATCATTGCTTGCGGAGGATTTCACTATAGAAATCTCAGAAAGCGAGCCGGGAGATATTCTTATAAGAAAGCCAAGAGAGCTTGGGACCCTTACGCATAGCGTCCTTGAAGCTGTTGGTATCCGTGGAAGAACCGGAAGAGTGACGACCTTAGAATCACTTCTTTCCGGTGGAATACCTGCATCTGTGGACAGGATAAGATTTTTGGAAGAAGATTATGAGATTGTCAGAAAAATCCTTTATAAACTTATCGACCATCCTTTGATAAAAGAGATAGAAACCAGCGATGAGGCTATGAGTGAGGTTCAGTTCCAGAAGAAATTCGATCGTTACGTACTTTTGGGGATTGTGGATAAATTGTATCGTGTCAACGGAAACTGGAGGATTCTGGATTTCAAGTTTGCAGAATTCAGCCAGAAGAGTTTCCCAAAGTACGAATTCCAGATGAAATTTTATCTTTACATGCTGAAAGAACTTCTTGCACCGGAATGTGCGAAGCTTCTGTTTTTGAAAGACGGTGAGGTTAGAGAGGTTAGGTTGAATAATGTAGAGGAGTTTGAAAAGGAACTATTAGAAAAAATAGAAAACCTTGGTGGAACAAATGAGAGAGGGGAATGAGTATGGAGGAAATTACTTTAAAGCCCACAAGAAGGGCCTTTTTCGTTCGATATACAATTTATCTGTACTATGTCATCATAGGAGTACTTATGCTGGTTTTTGGAAATCTCCACAACCCCGAAGGTAGCAGGCTGGGAATGTTGTTGAATTTCGGATGGCTCACAACATATCTGGGATTGTTTGGATTGTGGCTACTCCTCACCATAATTCCAGGAATCATTCTGGCATTTAAGAGAAGGACCTTCCTTTGGTTTTTCTGGCCAGCAATACTGAATCTGGTTGGTTGGATAATTTCATTACTTCTGGGCGAAAAGTACCCGGATCACCGTCTGTGGATCGATAATGCTCCTATTCTGCTGTTTCTTATTATCGGAATAGTTGCGCTTGCAATAATTGATTTTTACCGGATGACGTTCAAATACACTATCACCGAAAATTCCATCGAGATAAAGTATGGACTTTTCAATGCGAACAAGCATATGGTTTTGTTGAATCATGTGACCAACGTTCTCCTGAAGAGGTCTTTTCTGGAAAGGTTAATTGGAGTGGGGCATATCATTCCTGTGTCATCATCCGGGATAGGTTCAGGAGATAAAGGGGTTCTTGGAGGCGTAACGGCGGATGTTGGTTCGAAGGTAAGTGTTGGTGGATTCATGGGTGGTATTTCGACCGAGAAAGAATTCGTGGCGAATCCCAAGAACTGTATCTACGGCGTCTCCAAACCCGAAAAAATATTTGAGGAACTGAGATCGAAACTCTGAGTTTCTTCATAGGGTTATTAAAAAGCATTTGCTGAAATTCCCATCCCATTTAGGGGATGGGAACATATAGGAGAATGTACTATCTAACTGTTCATACCACTTGAAGTTAAGTCATTGGTGAATATTTTTTTCTTTCGGTAGATGAGAAAGCTCATATTGAGTCCATCTATGAGATTGTGGATTATTATCGGATACAGCAAACTTTCCGAAATCTGGAAAGTGTATCCTAGCACCAGTGCGACAACGAGTCTTCCCGGTAGCATTGCTATGAATTGCCGTAACGTTTCGCCCCCGAGAAAAATATTGCCGATGTGTATAACTACAAAGATGATACTTGAAATAATTGTAGCGTAGCTAATAGTCAAAAAATCTCCGGAGATGACCTTCTGAAGGTTAACTTGCAGGAACCCTCTGTAAAGCAGTTCTTCAACAATCCCTACGAAAATCCATACGTATAAAAGCTGGGAGACCATTGTTCGGGGTCGTCCGTATCTGAGTTTTCTTATTTCACTTTCAGAAATGAAAAAGATGCTTATAGCTGAAATAACAGCGATCGGTAATCCCAGTACGAGTACCATCAAGAATCCTTTCTCAGGGTTCCCAAGCGTCAAACCGGCTTCTTTCAGGCTGAGTCCGGTGATGTATATAAACAAAGAGGTGATAGCTATGCTGAAAGGCGTTAAAAACAACAATTTCTGAAAATCCTGAAGTCTGGTTTTCCTGGTTATAAGCTTTCCGAGTAGTCTTATCAAAACATGGTATAAAACCAGAAGTAGAAAAACCATTACTAATCTCATCTTATTCCCCCAGTTCTTTCAAGAATTCGAATAGGGCTCTTCGTTCCGTTTCGAGCAGGGAACGTCCGAGCTCAAAACAAAAATTCTGTCCCTTTGACATTGTGATTTTGTCGGTGATTTTGTTGAGTTCGCCCAGTTTGCTTTCAACCTCTCCAAGTCTTTTGTATATTTGAGAAAGCAATCCCGGGAGTTCAGTATCCGTGGCAAAGAACATCTTTAACATGAATTCATCTTTCCAGATCTGCTTTTTATATGGTTGTTTTATCCAGCTATCCAGTGTGTTCCTGCCTTGTTCTGTTATACTGTAGATCTTTTTTCCTTTGGATTCCTTAATTTTTACCCAATTCTTCTTTTCCAGCCTTGCCAGAGCCGGATAAAGCCCTCCAAAACTTGCCGTCCAGAAATTGCTTGTGGATACATCGATATTCTTCTTCAGCTGATAACCGGTCATGGGCATTATTCTCAAAAATCCTAGAATCACATAATCAAGCAACGTAACCACCTCTCTGTATATCGAATCGATATATAGATTATATATATTTATGGTTTCTTTGTCAACCTTACGAGTGCATTGGTTGAAAAATTCAGTGAAAAGATGATATTCTGAACACGAAATACTTAGATGTTTTTTGGTTAAGAGGTGGTTGCAGTGGAATACACAACAGCAGGGGATCTTACAGTTTCGCGTATAGGAGTAGGGTGCTATGCGCTGAGTGGAGTATATGGAAGAAAAGATCCGGACACTTTCAGGGTGATGTTGAAGAGAGCGCTCGAACTTGGGGTAAACTTCTTTGATACTGCAGATACATATGGTGATGAAGCTGAAGAGCTTCTGGGTGAAGTCCTTCAACCGGTCAGAAAGAATGTCATAATTTCTACTAAGATAGGAATAAAGAAAGGGTTGAAGGCAAATCTATCGTACGAAAGAGTTAAAGAAGCGTGAGGAGAGCTTAAAACGCCTTAAAACAGATTATATAGATATCTACCAGATTCATTTTGACGATCCTTCCACTCCGGTGGAAGAAACGCTCCGGGCTCTGGAAGATCTGGTAAAAGAAGGTAAGATCAGGCATTACGGTATCGGTCACCTACCGAAAGAAAGGGTTCTCACATATCTCGATAAAGGCAATGTCTTCACGATAATGGCGGAACTGAGTGCAGTAGCTCGGGACGCTTTGACAGAAATACTGCCACTTTGCACTGAGGAAAGACCTTACATAATAGCTTTCAGTGTAACCGGACGTGGAATCTTGACCGGTAAAATCACTGAGAATACTACATTTTCAAAAGGTGATATAAGGAACTTCGATCCTCTTTTCCAGAGAGAACGCTTTAAGTCAGCTTTGAGAATACAGAAGCAGCTTGAGAAAATGGGGGAAAAGTATGGAAAAAGCTCGGTTCAGATGGGAATAAACTGGGTTCTTTCTCACAAAGAAGTGATGACCGCCCTGATCGGCCCGTCGAAAATTGAACATCTTGAGGAAAATCTCGGAAGCTGTGGCTGGAGAATCGATGAGGAAGATCTAAATGTTTTACAGAAATTATTTGAGGACGAAGAAAAACTTCTCAAAAAAGCAAACGTACAACTGGTGAAAGAGATAATTTCAACCCCCGTAACCGATTCCGGGCGCGCCTTTAGTGATCTTATATATGCAATTGAGACAGCGATCACCATGTCATTAGCCGATGAAAATGAGTTGGTGGCTGTTTTCAAAGAAATATATAAAATGAAAGATGACCTTTCGTCCGAAAAGCTTGAAAAATATAGAAAGGTATTGTCAGAACTTATAACCCTTGACTAATTTTTCTTATTTATTGGTTATAGTTGCGATACTATGTTGAACAAACCCTCACATGCTTTAATACATGAGGGAAGAATAGTAATATTTTTTGAGTCAAAAGTTATTCGTTCTCATATTTTATGAAGTGCCATAACTGGAGTCTTTCAAGATATTGGGTGATGGTTGATTTTTCGCCGGCGCTGTGGGTATATGGAACGGCAGCGTTTTTCATACATTCAGCAAATGCCTCCTTATCACCCTCAGCGAGGTATCTTAAAGCCATCATCCTGCTGTGTTCAAGAATTCTGTCGTCAAGATCCTCTTTCATGAACACTCCCGGATAGGGTTCAAGTTCCTGGAAAGCGACCTTTTGTACGCGTGTTTCCTTAAGATGATCTTTGTATTTTTCTCTTAGGTACAAAAATCTTAGTATATCCTTGCGTGCCTTTTTCCAATCAGGTGTTTTTTTATCGGGAGGCAGGTGCTTGATCCTCAGTTTTTTGTCGAAGTAGAAACGGTATCCAAGCATTCTCGCGTTCAAGACGTAATCCATATCTTCGCCACGGTGTATCTCCGGATCGAAACACACGTTGAGCATAAGCTCACGCGTCATGACCATGTTACCTCCAAGCGCAACCATGGTAGGAGAAAAACGATAATCGGATGTCATCAGGCGGTTGAAGGTTTCATTGAATGTTTTATCTTTAGGCCACCACTTGAGTTCCCAGAATCTTGAGAAACTGGGCCTATTTTGTACGTAATATCCTGCTTTTCCGTAGATGACACCATTGTCTGGGCCTCTTTCAAGTAACCCTTCCAGGGCTATGTCAAAGTAATCTTCATCTATCAGGATCTCATCATCGTCAAGGAATATTCCGGCTTCGGCGCCTGTATCGATAGCTGCCAGAAGACAGATGTTTCGGATCTGGGCGTATCCGACCGGTTCTATCAATTGGTCTATTTCATCTGAAAGACTATTGCTTTGCTTAAGTTTTTCAAGCCAGCTGTACGAGCATAGTTTAATATCCATTCTTTCTTCAAACGGTTTGATATAATCGCGGAGATACTCTTCCACTTCTTTTCTCAGGCATTTTTTATTTGCCACGCCTACAACCCTGACGGGAATGCTCCCGCATCTTATTTCTTCAAACTCGCTAAGATTGTCAAGAAGCCTTGCGAGGGTTCCAGCAGTTCCTAAAGGTGTTGGGTGATCGAAGATAATTTCTTCGCTGCCATCTATAGGCCCCCAGTAGGTCGGTATAACGACACAGGCTTTCAAAAACTGCACCTCCCAGACTCACTAATTTGTTTATAATGAAATTTTTCCGGCGATAAAATCACGGTAAAAATAATAACTGGCCTTGGGGATTCTTTTGAGTCCATTGTTTCTATCCACATACACCAATCCAAATTTCAGCGTATAACCACTTGTCCATTCGAAATTATCGAGCAACGACCACACAAAATAACCCTTGATGGGTATTCCAGAGTCAACGGCTTTTTTGAGCTGAACAATGTGTTCTTTCAGAAAAATAATTCTCTCTGTATCCTCGAGCTTTCCTGAAGCAACAGGAGAGTCGAGGTCCATACCATTCTCCGTTATGTAAATTTGTTTGCTGTCGAAGTTTTTGTGAATTTTCTTGAGTACGAGAAAGAGTCCACATGGATAGATCTCAGCTCCCCGTCTGGTTGCAGGAAATTTGGGAGATGCCTGAGCAAAGCCGAGAAGAGAATTATTTGATTGGATTGCAAGTGCTCTGGTATAGTAATTAATTCCCCAGAAATCCTGCTCTGCAACGATGTTGTCCATATCATCCGGTTCCATCTCTGGTGCCCAACCACGTTTTTTGAGTTCCAGCATGAGTTCTTCAGGGTATTTTCCGCTTACGGGTGGTAGATAAAACCAGTCGTTATAGAATTGATCAAGCAACAGTGCTGCTCTTTTATGTTCAGGAGTATCTTCTATTGGTTCCACGTATATCGATGAATTAGAGATGCCAATTTTTCCATCTGGTATCTCCTGCTTCATTATTTTTGTTGCACCAGCATGAGCTAAGAGCAGGTGATGAGCAACCTGAAAGGAGTCTTTTGGAGACTTTCCCTTTCCTGGGGCTGCCTTCCCATCGATGTAACTCCGATGAGAGATTCTTAGAGGTTGATTCAACGTTATCCAGTACTTTACGCGGTCTCCAAACTTTTTGAAGAGAAAATGAGCGTATTCTAAGAAATAGGATATTGTCTCTCTTGATTCCCATCCACGGTGCTCTTGTTGAAGTTTCAACGGAAGATCGTAATGATAAAGGGTGAGGAAGGGAGTTATGCCGGCTTCAAGCAGATTGTCAATAAGTCGATCGTAAAAATCCAGGCCGAAAGGATTTGGTTTTCCATAGCCGTCTGGAAATATTCTTGGCCAGGAAACGGAAAACCGATAAGCGTTAGCTCCTAAATCTTGCATCAAAAAAATATCCTCTGTGTACCTGTGATAATGGTCACAGGCAATCATACCACTTTCGCCGTCAACTATGTTGTCCTTATATTTAGTATATTCAGTCCAGATAGAGGGTCCCTTTCCGTCCTCGAGATCTGCTCCTTCTATCTGGTAAGAAGAGGAAGCAACTCCCCATAAAAAACCTTCCGGAAAATCTTCTGCGGAAACCCTGTTTTCAGGCAAGATTGCTCAACGTCCTTTCATAGATTTCTTCTATCTGGTTTGTGATGGCTTCCCAGGAGAAGCTTTTCTCAACGGTTTTTCTACCTTCTAGTGCGAGTATTTCAGCTTTTTTATAATCAGACAATATGTCATTTATAGCGTTCGCGAGTTCTTCAGGGTTGTTGGGGTTAACAAGTATCCCGTTTTCTCCGTTTCTTATAACAGAAGGAATGCCGCCAATATTAGAAGCGACTACCGGGGTCTTTGCAGCCATTGCTTCGAGTATTACAAGTCCGAGGGCTTCTGGCCAGACCGAGGGTACACAAACCACGTCACTGTGGATGTAGAAATCGATGATCTTCTTTCCCAGATACGGCAGAAAGCGAATGTTTTCACTGTCAGAAGCCATTTTTTTTAAGGTGTTTTCATAGTTTCCGTTTCCACTTATAACCACCACAACATCTTTTCCAAGATGTTTTTTAGCAGCCTGGATAAGAACTTGAACACCTTTTTCCTTTACAAGTCTTCCAACGAATAACACGATTTTCTTTCCTTTGAGGTTGTATTTCTCGTCGAAATCTTTTTTACGCATTGAAGGAAGCGAGAACTTCTCAATATCAACACCACCTGGGATGATATAACTTTTCCAGGAACTTCCAAACATCTCCTTAAAACCGTCAAGAGGAGAAGTGCTGACGGAGATCACATCATTAACACATTGAAGTCCTGCTTGCACGAGAGAGCGCATTCTTGGATCTCTCTGGCAAAGATAGATCCCTGTTCCGTGTAACGTGACTACGACAGGGATCTTGAATACTGAGGCAACAAGGCTTGCGGGAAAAATCCATGGACCTGCGTGTTGTACATGTATCAGATCAGGTCGTTCTTCAGCTATAAGGTTCAAAAGTTCATTGATGTACAGGTGTATGATTTTGGAAACTTTCTCATTACTGAGTTCTGCAAAACTTACAGAACGTACAGTAGGATGATTTGTGAACACCGGCACCGGGGATATTTCTATGTTTCGTGTATAGAAAGGTTTTTTGGTAACCATTGGTCCCGGATATAATACGGTTACCTTATGGCCCCGAACAGACAGTTCGCAAGCGAGGTTTTCAGTATATGTGCCGCTTCCAGAGCCTTCAAGGGGCACTGAGTGTAATAGCAACACCTTCATCTTTTCCACCTAACCCTTTAATCCCGTAGAGGTTATTCCTTCGATGAACTGTTTTTGCATCAAGAGGTACACTATGAGTATCGGTATAACCGAAACAACTGCTCCTGCTAGAAGATAATTCCATTGAGCTGAGTATTCACCCTGGAAACTTGCCAGAGCGAGAGGAAGGGTGAACTTTTCCCTTGTATTCAAGTATACGAGAGGTCTCAAGAGGTCATTCCAATTTATCAGGAACGAAATTATGAACAATGCTGAGAGTGGTGTCCTTGCGAGAGGGAGGAATACGTTCCAGTAAACCCTGAAGGGGCTTGCACCGTCGATTACGGCGGCTTCCTCCAGTTCCATTGGTACATTTTCGTAGAAACTTCTCATTAAAAATATACCTGTAGAACCAACAAGGAAAGATGGAACAATCAGCGGCAGATAGGTATCTATCCAACCAAAAGACTTCATTAAAAGAAATTCAGGTATAATAACGACCTCAACGGGAACCATCATTGTCGCTAGAATAAGACCGAAGAATAATTCCTTTCCTTTGAATTTCATTCTCGCAAAGGCAAACCCTGCAATTGAACAGGTAAACAACTGTCCTAAAGCTGCCGTTGTTGCGACAAATAAACTGTTTAAGGTGAATTTCAAGAAATTGAACCTTGAGAATATGGTCTTGTAATTGTCGAATGTTGGTTGGCTGGGGAAGAACTCTGGTGGGTATTTATAAACAGCGCTCAAAGGTTGTAACGATGTAATAACCATCCAGTAAAATGGAAAAATCATCACAATAGCGATAGTTATCAACAATATATAAAGAAATATCTTTCTTAATACGTTCCCTACCATGTGACCACCTCAATACTGATATTTGACCCAGCGGGATCTGTATTTGAAGTTGATGTAAGTTATCGTTCCAACTATTACGAGTAGCACTGTGGCTACACTTGATGCGTAACCCATTTGGAATAACTCAAAGGCGTTTTGGAAAACGTAATAAGACAGCGTTGTAGACGAAAAGCCTGGTCCACCTTTAGTCATTGTATAGACGATTTCAAAACTCTTGAAAGAATCAATTGTCGACATTATCAAAACAAAAAACATCGTTGGGGTAATCAGTGGAAGAGTGATATATCTGAAAACCTTGAATTTACTCGCGCCATCGATTCTTGAGGCTTCTATAAGAGTTCTGGGTATATCCTGAAGTCCCGCAAGGTAGATGATCATATAGTAACCAACCCTCTTCCAGGCGTAGACGAAGGCGACAACAAAGAGAGTGTATCTGCCATCGGACAACCAGGAGGGAGGGTCATCAACACCTAATGACCTTAAAACAAAATTTAGAAATCCTATGTCAGTACTGAATATCCACTGCCATACAATGGCTATTGCGACGGTAGAGGTTATTACAGGTGCAAAGTACATCACCCTGAACACAGTCGTTCCCTTCAAACCCTGATTCAACAGAACAGCCAATAGCAGCGAGAACACGAGTATGCTCGGGACAAATATAGCGCTGAAAAGCAGAGTATTCCCAAATATTCTCCAGAAGCTGGGAGATGTGAACAGATCGATGAAATTCTCCAAGCCGATCCATTCCGGTGATCCGAAAGGACTCCAATCAGTAAAAGACATACCTATGGCCATAGTGATGGGACCCAGCCTGAAAACAAAAAGGCCGATGAGGGCCAGTAGGATGAACAGGTAAGGTACGTACCACTTGTATTTCATCTTCTCCCTCCCAACACGTTAAAAATAAGGCAAACCCCCTCAGGGGCTTGCCAAAACAGGGGTAAAAGCACGAATTTACTTGTAAGCCTTTTTAAGCATCCTGTTGATCTGTTTGTCGGCTCTGGTAAAGAAGTAATCGAGAGTGATGTTTCCGTTCAATAGA
The DNA here is from genome assembly GCF_001639905.1 of Kosmotoga sp. DU53. Lineage (NCBI taxonomy): Bacteria > Thermotogati > Thermotogota > Thermotogae > Kosmotogales > Kosmotogaceae > Kosmotoga > Kosmotoga sp. DU53. The sequence goes on from NZ_JGCK01000035.1 coordinate 10,497, forward strand.
GAGTCTATAAGATCGCTGAGCCCGGTTCCTTCGGCACTTCCATAGCCTCTCCAGAACTTCCAATATTTCGTGTAGAAATGCTTGGCATTTTCACCGTAATCGAGTATCAGTGTTTTGTGTTCAGGGAGTTTGCCAAAAGTAGTCCATTCATCCCATTCAGGAGAATATGCTTCACCCTTGTAGAACGGGACTTTACCGGGATAGTAATCTTTAGCTGCACGTTCTTTTATGAGGAACTTAATGAATTCCCAGGCTTCTTCAGGATGCTTGGAGTTGGCAGCAATAGCGAGACCATCAGCCCAGGCATGCATTACATTTTCTTTCCAGTGTGGACCTCTGGGAATATAGGCAATATCCCAATTGAAATTAGCGGGGATGTCTTCTCTCATAAATTTGATATTCCATGTTCCCTCTGTGATCATAGCTGCCTTACCCTGCGCAAACAATATTTTGATCTTTTTCTTGTCGAGGTCATAATACTTAGGCTTTGGAGATACCTTGTAAACATTAACGAGATCGGCCAGGAACTTAATGGTGTCTTTTGCATTCTGGTTGGGTGCCCATCTCATATTTTCTCTGTCAAGGTAATCACCGTCATTCTGAAGTATCCAGCCATCAAATACTGCATAACGGCTGAAGAAAGCGTAACCCCATATATCGATCTTTCCATCACCATCTTCATCGATGGTTAAAGCTTTGGCTCTTTCGAGGAAATCTTCCCATGTCCAATCTTCGGTTGGATAAGGAACACCGTACTTATCGAAGAGATCCTTGTTGTAGTAAAGAACACTACCGACCCATGCGAAAGGAACACCGTAATATTTTCCACGTATATTGAAGCTTGATTCGAGTACGCTCCAGAAATAATCTTCCTTGTTGAAGTCTCTCAAAATGAGACCGGTAAGGTCCATTAGAGCCCCCTGATCGGCGAGATCTTCAACGGAGTTTGGATGCATGGCCATGACATCAGGCAGGGATTTAGCTGCAGCCATAGCAGCAAGCTTTGTCCAGTAACTCGATGGGGGAAGAGCGGTCAACTCGATCTTAATTCCAGGATGGGTGGCTTCAAATCTTTCAATCATTTCCTGTTCTTTGTCACGGAAGTTTGGATCCCAGAACCAATACTGCAAAGTAACTTCACCGAGAACCGCAACGGCAAGAACAACCAGCACTAAAGCCAACAACAAGCCTTTCCTCACAACACTCACTCCTCTCATGTATGAACTAAAAAGCCCCTTTGGAGGGAACCTTTTCCAACACACCAAGATTTATCTCTTTGAGATTTCTTATAACGAAGTCCGCTTTACTGAGGACAGATGGATTTCCAATTCCTATGCACTTCATACCAGCTCTGTGAGCGGCCTCAATACCTGCTACTGCGTCCTCAAAAACTATGCACTCTTGTGGTGATACTTCCAGCATCTCTGCAGCTTTTAAGAAAACTTCAGGATCGGGTTTTCCATTTTTAATCATATTTCCGTCAACTATGACATCAAATAGTTTTTCTATACCAGTTTTTTCAATTATCACAGATGCATTCTTGCTTACTGTTGCAAGTGCTGTTTTCAGTTTTGCTTCTCTTAAGGTTTTCAAAAACGTGATCACGCCGGGAAGCACTTCAGATTCATCTATTTTCGAGATAAACTCTAAATAATAATTGTTTTTACGTTTGGCAAGTTTCTGCTTATCTTTTTCATTTGCTTTGATACTACCAAACTTCAAAACTATATTCAAAGCTTCAAGACGTCCAATTCCTTTGAGCTGTTCACCAAGCTCAGGAGATAGTTCAAAGCCCAGCTCTCCAGCAAGCTTTTTCCATGCTAGAAAGTGATACCTAGCAGTATCAACAATTACTCCATCCATATCAAAAATACAGACAGAAAAGCTCACTGGCAAACACCATCCGTGACATTCAAGCGCTTTCCCGAACGATGAGTTCTGTGGATAGAAGTATATTTTTCTGTTTTGCCTTTTTTCCTGATAGAATTCTTAAGAGCATATTTGATGCGAGTTCTCCCATAAGGTGCATATTCTGCGCAACAGTAGTTAAAGAAGGTACAAAATCTCTCGAAAGGCGTATATTGTCGAACCCAACTACTTTTACCTCACTCGGGACTTTTACCCGGTTTTCGTAGAGCGCTCTTAGCGCACCAATAGCTATTAAATCTGAAAAGCAGAACAGCCCATCAAAGTCTTCGCCTTCTTTGAGAAGTTTTTCTACCGCTTTTTTTCCACCATTTATACTCACTGGAGTCTCGACTATCTTGCAATAGCTTATTTTGTATTTTTTGAGGGTATCTATATAAGCCTTTTTCCTGTGGAGGTATGAAGGTTTTTCCCCCATGCCGGTTACATAGACTATTCTCGAACAGCCAGTTTTTATTAGATGTTCAACGGCTTTATTTGCTCCACCGTAATTGTCTGAAGATACCGTGACGAAATCGTACTCTTTCATGAGATTCTCTCCAACGAGGATGGAAGGTATGGAATTTATCTTTAGCGTTTCCAGTAGTTCACGTTCGTAAATGCCCTCGAAAACGATGAGACCATCAAGAAGTCCGGAGTTCATATAGTCCACAAAGAGGGATTTACCTTGAGAGTCAAGCAGATTGAAAATAACACTACGGTAGTTCTGAGTCTTGAGCCATTCGACAGCTGCTCTTATACATTCTCCATAAAACGGTGAGATGATGAAGTCTTCATTTGATTTTACGAGAAAACCAATTGTTCTGGATTTCCCCCCTGCAAGCACTCTTGCCACAAATCTCGGGCGGTAATTAAGTTTTTTCATGGTTTCCATGATCAGGTTTAATGTTTCGGGGTTAACCTTTTCAGGGTGGTTTATTGCCCGGGATACAGTCATCTTTGAAACTCCCGCGGCTTTGGCAACCATTTCGATTGTTGGTTGAACCGTTTTCACCATCCACCCTCCTCATGTTACCGGTAACATTATCTCATAATACAATAGATTTTCCAAAGTTATTTAGCAAGGATTAACTCATGTCACAAATGAAGTATGGTGGTTAAAAGGGTTTAGGTTTACTGACGGATAACATTCTCACGAAGTCAACTTCGATTTGTTTTCGTATCGGACTTTATCATGAAAACAAAGATAAAAGCAATTGCAAATGAGACTGCCGCGGTGATAAACATCGAGCCAAACCCTAAGAAATCAACGAAAAACCCGAATATTAGAGGTCCGAGTATCGCCGCTAACGATGAGAAGAAATAATATATGCCGGTGTATGTTCCCACTTTTTCTTCTGTTGTTGTTTCCACCACCATAGGATAAGAGTTTATGTTTATGCATGCCCAGAAGAACCCGCCTATCGCAAAAAGGAGCATCATAACTACGTTATATGGCATCCCGAATACGCTGGTTGTTGTTCTAACGATTGCTAGAAGTCCAAAAACAATGAAGAGCCCTGCCACACCAACTAAAATTGTTCTTTTCTTTCCGAACTTTGTAGCTATAAAGCCACTCGGGATGGCAAAGACGAGGAAAGCTGCTGCAAAACTGCTGAGGATTATAGAACCGGTACTTTCTTTTATTTTGAGGAAATGAACACTATAATTACTAAAAGTTGCTTCCACTCCCTGATAGCCAACAAACCAGAAGAATATGGCTAAAAGTATATATAGAGCTGTCTTGTCTTTACTGACAAAAATCTCTTTTATTGAAGATATCAGGCCAATTTTTTGCTCTTCATTTGTGGTAACGGTGATGTTCTTTGGTTCCTTTATAAAGATGTACAGCATAGCCAGAGCAAGGAACATCAAAATGGCAGTAGCAATGAACGGAAGATTTTTGTTTATATCGTACAGTACAGCCCCGACGGAAAGGACCAGAACGGAAGCCAATCCACCCATGAAGTTTATTATTCCATTGGCTTTGCTACGCAAGGGCCTTGGTGTTATATCCGGCATAAGGGCAACTGTTGGTGCTCTATAAATTGCCATAGCGAGGTTAAAGGATATTAGGATAATCATCAGGGAAGTAAAACTACTGTATTGAGGCAAAAGAGCAAAAAGGATGGCTGAGATGGGAATACCTATGAGCAAGTACGGCATTCTTCTTCCAAATCGGGTATTTGTCCTATCGCTAAGACTTCCAAAAACAGGAATCAGGGTAATAGCCAGAATATTGTCCAGAGTCATGATGGAGTTTATCCAGAACTGACTCTTGATGTAGGTTTTCAAGAAAAGCGGGATGTAGTAGTTATAAAGTGGCCAGGTAAGACTGATAGCAAAAAAACCAAGCCCAAGAATGAATGTTTTCTTGTAATCCAGTTTCAATTGACACTCCCCCCTGCAATATATGATGATTAGAAAAAACACATTGATTATATCATTTGAGGGAGAACCGAAATCCGGTGTTCGAGAATCGAGAACCGAGAGAATGCTATGCTGCTGACGTGCAGAACTTCGTTCCGGAGACTCACAACGTTGACGCTTGCGAGGCTGAGGCTGCGGACGCTGTCAGTTAATAAAGCGACACGAACCGCAAGCGGTTGACACGAACTCCTGTGGAGTTGTTCCGAACCACTACGTGGTTGTCTCGGTGTGCCCGGCATGACATACAACTATAGGGTGAAAGTCCCGAATGCGGGGAGCGAGATAAGCATTAGCTGAGGGCAAGGGTGTCACTGGTAACGGTGAATCTGAAGGAAGCCTAAGGCAAAATCTGGAACTGAACGAAAGTGAACCAGTGTTGGCCGGTAGAGAGGGTAACCTTGCCGAGAATGGGTAAGCCCGAGCTCCAACTCTACAGGTTTGGATGGCAGGATTCGGATGAAAGCTGTATGTCTTACCCGGGGAAGTCCTCACTCGTCCCAAAATGGGTAAGCCGGAACAAGGGGAGACCCAAGGACTGGTGAAGCGGAGGAGGATGGCAGACGAACCCGTAGTAGTGTTGAACCTCTCTGAAAGGAGAAGGR
>NZ_JGCK01000025.1:0-38434 GCF_001639905.1 Kosmotoga sp. DU53
TCCGAGTTACGAAGAGCTAATCGAAAAGACCAAAACTTTTGAAACGTTTTACAATGAAGAATATCCACACAGTGCACTAGGTTACAAGAGTCCCAAAGAGGTATTCGAAGAATCCGTGAGTCTACACAAAATTGCTTGATTTTTTGTCCAGTTTTTCGGGGTGCATTACAGGAGAAGTTCCGACAACGTGATATACTACATGTAAAATTGTGTTATGTAAGTATTTATAGATTAACTACAAGGAGTTGAAACAATTCCATCTTCTGGAATTTGATGTTCTGACATTTATTTGTAGAATACCTATAAGGAATTATATTATTATTATTGTCAAGATAAGTTGGATCATTTGGTGTAGCGTACTTGGATGGAAGTTTCTTTTGCACAAAGATTTGTCTTAATTATAAACCAGAATCAAATAATCTCAGGTGTGGTACTACACATTTTAATTACCAAAAACAATATCCGCAACAGGTTTTAGGCTGTAAAAAAAAGAACATAAATGTTTCGACTGTGATTGGCTTTCAATAATAATTACCGATAGTGATTTAAGGGAAGTTTTAACCCCCAGGAATATAAAAACGTCTTTCAAGGCAAAAAATGCCATGCGAATCCGGAATTACAGGCCAACCTTAAAAGCTGAATCCCTTGTGACTCACGATATTCCGTTATCTTCTGAATTCTGTTGGTGGCATTTTTACTATTTTATAACCGCTGCCGACACCGTTGAATCTTTTGACCTCGTACATGTTTATCACCTCTTATCCATCTCCTTGAACAACTTGTTTCTATCATCCGCTTAGAATATTTTTTACCGGGTTGTAGAGGGTCATTTTTATTTGACTACATACATATATCCCCTACTGCCTCCCGCCGTATTTTTTACGGTATATATTATGTCGGCGTGGTGTATAGATTTATAATCCAGTTCCAATCATAATAATACTTAATGCGTATATAGCTATCTTTTATAATTAACGATTGCTAAAAAAGTGGTTAATTTATAAGGAGTAAAATTGGTCTATACATCTAGACCAAATTAGGAGGTAAATTGAATTTTGAAACCTAAATATCTAGAAATAAAAGATTATTTGAGCAACAAAATAAAGAAAGGTATTCTCAAAGCTGGTGATAAGATTCCTAGCGAAAGAGAACTAATGGAGTTGTTTAATGTAAGCCGCATGACAGTGAGGCAAGCTATTGATAGGCTAGTAAACGAAGGTCTATTAGTAAAAATGGTAGGTAAAGGAACTTTCGTCACAAAAGAAAAGCTTAACACCAGACTTAATATATTAAAAAGCTTTACTGAAGAGATAATTGCTTCCGGTCACAAAACTTCAGCTAAGCTTCTCAGTAAAAGAGAAATAAAAGCGGATCCTGAATTAGCTAAAAAACTCAAAATTCCTGAATATTCCAGCGTCCTTAAAGTTGATAGACTTCGACTGGTTGATGGTCTTGAGATGTCTGTTAACACGTCTTATTTCCCAATGATACGTGCCTTCATGCTTGAAGAATTGGATTTTTCTGCAACTTCAATTTATCACCAAATAGAGAAAGAACTTGGATTAATGATTGAAAAAGCAGTAGAGACCATAAGTGCTACCGCCGCTGATCGTAGAATTTCAGGACTTTTACGAGTTAAGGTAGGGACACCTTTATTGAAGATCACCAGACTAACGATTATTTCAAATAACATTCCAATAGAATACATGGAGGGTCTATTTAGACCTGATAGATATCTTGTTTCGCAAGAACTTTATAGATAAAGGAGTGATTTTATGAATTTTTTTGAGGAGCTATTCGGTAAAAGTTATCCCGTTATAGGAGTTATCCATCTACAACCACTTCCAGGAGCTCCGAGATATCGAGGTATGTCAGTAAAGGAAATCACCAGGATCGCTGTTGAAGAAGCCAGAATAATGGTTGACAACGGGATTGATGGGCTTATAGTGGAGAATTTCAGAGATATGATGTTCAAAAAACGTGTTGGCCCTGAAACCGTAGCTATCATGACTTATGTTGCTTCAAAAGTAGTAGAGGCAGTAAATGTTCCTATAGGTATTTGTGTTCTTCAATCCGATCCCTTTGCTGGTCTTTCTATAGCTAAAGCTGTTGGAGGCCGCTTTATAAGAGTGCCTTATTATACCGAAACTTACATTGTTGATACAGGAATTATGGATAGCGTTGCTGCTGACGCACTAAGATTCAGAAAATTTATAGATGCTGCAGACGTGAAAATATTTGCCGATGTTCATATTAAACATGGTTACAGTCTTTCTAGAAGACCTATACAAGAATCAGCCGAGGACGCTTACAAAAGAGGATTAGCTGATGCCATTATCGTTACCGGCAAAAAAACCGGCGGAGTTACAGATCCAAATGATCTAAAAGCGGTTAAAAAAGCCTTACCCGAAGCACCTGTAATCGTAGGAAGTGGTGTAACACCTGAAAATTTGGCAGATTATATTCCGAGTTTTGCAGATGCGGTGATAATCGGGACCGGTCTCAAAAAAAATGGCAAAACTGAAGAAACCGTAGATCCTATAAGAGTAAGAGAGTTCATGAAGAAAATAGAAAAGTTAAGAGAGAAGGTGGCACGATGATTACTGAAGCAGAATTTTTAAAAATTTTCAAAACGACCAAACCTATTATTGGAATGCTACATTTGAGACCTTTGCCAGGTTCCCCGATCTATGACGGCAGGGGATTAAAACCGGTGATAGATCAAGCACTTGAAGAAGCAGAAAAACTCGTAAAAGGTGGTGTGAATGCCCTCCAGGTGGAGAACTTTAATGATCCATCGTATTTCCCAGATAACGCTCCACCTGAAACAGTCGCTTCACTTGCTATCGTTGGCCACGAAGTCCACAAGGCATTCCCTGACATTCCTATGGGGGTTTGTCTTTTGGCCGACCCAATAGCCTCAATAGCAGTTGCACATGCCATTGGTGCCAAATTCGTTAGGGCAACGATATATACTGAAGCTTCCGTAGACGTCTCCGGCCTAGCACTCAGAAGACCTCATGAAATTCTTAGATATCGCAAATTTCTAGATCCTTCAATAAAGATCTTTGCAGATGTTCACATTAAACACTCTGCTCCATTAGTGAACAGACCGATTGAAGAATCTGCATACGATGCAGCATATTTCCTGGCAGATGCCGTAATATTAAGCGGGAAGCACACGGGTTTTGAAACACCTTTGGAAGATGTAAAAAAAGTCAGAAAAGTGCTCCCTGATTTCCCCATCCTAATCGGCTCAGGATTGCGACCTGAGAATGCCCAGAACTTATTACGCTACGCTTCAGGTGCTTTTGTGGGGACAGCCTTCAAGGTTGATGGTAAACCAGAAAATACCGTTGACATAAATCGCGTAAAAAAATTAATGGATATTATAGAAAGGATACGAAGGAACAAATGAATAAAAATGTACTGGTGCTTGGCGATGTGAATGTAGATATAATCGGCACATTCGATGAATTGCCAAAACCGGGCGGTTGTAGTTTTTCAGACAACTTTACCATAAGTTTAGGTGGCTCCGGGCTTAATACATTCTTGGGCCTGTGCAAACTAGGAGTTTCTGCACATTTTGTTAGTAAAATTGGTCAAGACATCTTTGGTAAGTTTGTTCAAAAAGAGCTTGAAAATCTTTCAGGAACTTCACATCTACAAATTTCTAACAGATATCCAACTGGTGTAGTATTTTGCGCCTCTATAAAAGGGGAAAGAACTTTTTTCGCCTTTAGGAAAGATTCGGCAGACCTCCATATTTACCCTGAAGATCTTCCTGAATTATTCTATGAGCCTAATATAGTTTTTCTCACTGGTGTACCAATCATTGAGGGGGCAGAAAGCTACAAGACCTTCGTCGCTGAAATACACAAACTTAAAAGATCAGGAGCCATGGTTTTCTTTGATCCAAACATTAGAAAAACTGACTCTGATACCATTTCAAGACTGGAGAAGGTTCTTAAATATGTTGACGTTTTTCTGCCCTCTGCTGATGAATTGGAAACAATTTTAAACTTTCCCAAATTTGCAACTATTGAAACTCTTTTCAAACTAGGAATTAAAGCTATTTGGGTAAAAATGGGAGCACTTGGAAGCAAATTTTTATCTCCAAATAAAACTTTAACTTTTCCTTCTGCACCGGTTGATCCAGTAGATACTACAGGAGCTGGGGATGCATATAATTCAGCAATTCTTTTCTGTTATCTTCAAGGTTTTTCAGTTCTGGAAACGGGTGTAATGGCTAATTTATATGCAGGAATCAGTGTTGAAAAAATTGGGGGTTCAATTTCTTATCCTGGAATAGAGTTTCTTAAAAGGCAAGATTATTACAAATTCATTATGAAAGGGGTGGAAGAGGCATGAAAAGGACTTTTGTGGTAATTACGCTTCTCATGCTTACAGCACTGACTTTTGGTACATTGAAGGTGGCTATTGTAGCCGGAGACGCCATCGGAGACAGAGGTTTCACAGACATGGCCTATATCGGTATTAAAAACGCTGCCAAAGTTTTTGACATCAAGTACAAGATTTTCGAGTGTCATGTAGACTCATCTAAATACTATGATGCTCTGAAAGCTGCTGCTAAAAGGTACGATTTAATTTTTGTTGATCCAGGCTATTTCTTCGACAAAGAACTGAAAGAAATTAGTAGAGAATATCCTAAAAAAACCTTTGTCTACATCGATGGAGTGTCAAACCTTCCAAACGTTGTCTCTGTACCATTCAAACAAAATGAAGGTGCCTTCTTAGCTGGGTGTCTGGCAGCAATGCTCACGGATAAAACAGCTCTCCGAATGATCAACGAAGAACTGATAGTTGGTTTCGTTGGTGGCTTTGACATGCCTGTAATCCGTGATTATCAACTCGGATTTGAGCAAGGAGTCAAGTATGTTAATCCTTCGGTAAAAGTGATCGCAAGATATGCTGGAACTCATTATGACCCATCTTTAGGAAAGGAAACAGCTTATTCTGTCTTTAAAGAAGGTGCCGATGTAATCTTCCAGGCCGCAGGTCCCACAGGGCTTGGAGTCTTAGAAGCAGCTAAAGATTACAAATTTTATGCCATTGGTGTCGATACAGATCAGGGATATTTACAACCTGGTTATATTGTATCAAGCATGCTAAAAAGAGTTGATGTGGCTGTCTTCAATATTGTAAAGCTTGCAATAGAGGGAAAACTTCAAAAAGGATCTATTCATGTATATGGAGTAGCAAATGGTGGAATTGGATTAGCTTATAATCAGCAAATGCTTGATATAGTACCCGCTTCGGTTTATCTAAAGATAAAAGAAATTGAAAACAAATTAAAGAATAGAGAGATAGTAGTCGATACCTACTTAAAATAACTTTTTCATACCAAGGGCTAAATAGCCCTTGGTATTTTTTGTTTTTGGAGGTGATTTCTATTCTCAGATGTATCGATATCTCCAAGATATACCCAAACGGCATACGAGCACTGAATAAAATAAACATTGAGATCAAAAGCGGGGAAATACACGCCATAGTGGGGGAAAACGGTGCCGGTAAATCTACATTAATGAACATCCTTTACGGAATGACAAAACCTACTTCCGGCAAAATAGTATTTATGGGCAAAGAGGTAGCATTAGGACATCCATCAAAAGCGATTCAACTTGGCATCGGCATGGTTCACCAACATTTTAAGCTGGTACCAAGCCTCACAGTGATGGAAAACGTAATCCTTGGCAATGAAAATCAATATCAAAACAAGTTGAGAGTTATTGATAGAAAAAAAGTCAAAAAAACAGTAAAAGCTCTCATAGATGAAATGAAAATCCCTCTTGAACCAACAGATATTGTGGAAAATCTCCCTATAAGTAAACAACAACTTGTAGAAATACTGAAAGTGCTTTACAAAAAAGCCAAATTCGTGATTTTTGATGAACCAACTTCAGTACTTGCTCCCAGTGAAGTCGATGAATTTTTGAACTTCGTACTTAATCTAAAAAACAACGGAAAAACTGTGATTTTTATCTCTCACCGTTTAGAAGAAGTATTCAAAATAGCTGACAGAATAACTATTCTTAGAAAAGGTACTATCGTTGGAACCTTCCATAAAGACGAGATAACCATAAATGAAGTAGCCAATCTTATGATAGGTTCTCAGATTAATCTAGACGCAACTCCTCCCTCAGAGATAAAAGAAGAATGTGTATTAGAAATTAAAGGACTTTCCAGTATTAATGGATCTTTGAAAGACATCAATCTAAAACTCCATAAAGGAGAAATACTTGGTATTGCTGGAGTTGGTGGCAATGGTCAAGAAGAACTCTTCGAAATTCTTTCAACAAGAAATACACAAATAAGCGGAGAAATGCTTTTAGAAGGGGCCTCTATTGTTGATAAATCCTTAGCATGTCGGAGAGATGCAGGAATTGCTTTCATCACCGATGATAGAATTAAAAACGGTTTAGCTATAGAGAACAGTATTTTAGAAAACTGCATTGCTGGTCATCATAGATCTCCAAAATTCGGAAAAGTTCTCTTAAACATCGCTAATTGTAAAGATTTCACCTCTAAAATACTGGAAAAATACGCGGTCAAAAACACCGGTAATCTCTATGAAAAAGTTAAGTTTCTTTCTGGCGGCAACATGCAAAAATTACTGGTTGGTAGGGAATTGGAGTATTTTCCCAAACTACTAATTGCTTCACAACCCACCACCGGTGTCGATATACACGCAAAGAATCTCATCCACGGTTTTTTCAGAACTCTGGTAAAAAACGGTGGAGCAATCTTATTGATAAGTGGTGATCTAGAAGAATTAATGTCTCTCTCAAACAGGATATTGGTTTTATACAGAGGTAAAGTTGTAGCTGAATTCCGTCACCCGTATAACGATCCAATGGAAATGAGTTATTACATGACTGGAATAAAGGAGAGTGCTCCCAGTGCTTAAAAATAATTTGACTGCGATAAAAAGAATAAGTTTATGGAGTACTTTTATTATAAGCATATTGTCCACCTGGGCTGTAATTATAGCACTCAACGGTGAAAATCCATTGTACGCTTTTCAATATATACTAGAAGGCTCCCTTGGAGATTCTGATTATTTCCTTTCAACTCTAAATAAGATGGTTCCTATCATGCTTACAGCAATGGCCGCAGCTGTGCCTGCGTGGACGGGCGTCTGGAATATCGGTAGTGAGGGACAGTTACTTTTTGGTGCCTTCGGTGCAGCTTTCATAGGTTTCACTTTCAATTTAGGAACATCTTTTCTAAATATCCCTCTAGCTCTAGTTGTAGCTGCCTGCTTTGGGATGCTTTGGGTAGCATGGTCTGCATTTTTCAAGATAAAATTTAACATAGATGAAGTTGTTACTACCCTAATGGGAAATTACATAGCTTTTCAGATCATTTCTTACTTAATAAACAGACCTTTTAGAGATCCTGGTTCGCCACTTGCACAAACAAAATATATTGATCCCTCATTTTCGATACCCTATCTTTTCAAAGGATCCCAATTTTCATGTACTTTTTTCATTGCCTTGTCAATAGTTATCTTACTTTACATCATAAAAAAATACTTCAAATTCGGCTATGAGTTGAATCTAACCGGCAGTAATCCTGAATTTGCAAAACTTAGTGGAATTAATATTTCCAGAGCGAAATTTTATTCCATGCTTATTGGTGGTGCTCTCTCAGGATTGGCTGGTGGATTACTTGTTCTGGGAATGACTCATAGGGTAATGCAAAGTTTTTCTCCAGGCTATGGTTTTACCGGTTTACTGGTATGTCTTCTTGCAATGAATCATCCTATCATTATTATCTTCGTTTCCTTCTTGTTTGCACTGCTACAAACAGGAAGTGTTAATTTGGAACTTTTATCCTCCGTACCGGCCGAAATTAGCGGAGTACTTCAAGCAGTATTAGTATTATTTGTATCTGCCTTTAGAACTATGGTTTTAGGAAAAGGGAGGAATTAAATATGTCTTTTAATCTTATAACTACTATCTATACCACCTCTATAAGAATGGCCACACCGATTCTGCTCGCTTCTCTTGGTGGCACCTTGACATATCACGCGGGAATTGTAAATGTTGCTCTGGAAGGAATGATGCTTTTAAGCGCTTTCTTTTCTGTGATATTTTCATATATGTCCGGCAATGCGTTCATTGGTATACTTGGAGGAATCATTGCTGCTATAATACTTTCCGTACTTTACTCATTTTTTGTAAGTCTCGTTAAAGCTAACAACTTTGCTATTGGATTCGCTTTAAATATACTTGTCAGCTCTCTCACTATTTTCCTAATGAGGGTCATGTTCAAAGGACAGAACGTTTTCAATTCACCAAAAATTGTCTCAATACCAGAATTACCCCTCAGAACAGGCATTTATATATTCGATAATTACATATTCAACTTTAGCATTCTTACGTATGTAGCTATTTTCCTTGTTTTTTACTGTTCTTATTTGATTTATAAGACTTCCTTCGGGCTCAGGTTAAGAATATGTGGCGAAGCTCCCGAAGCTCTACAAACTGCCGGCATAAAGGTAGGAGCAATACAATTATGGTCAAGCATATTATGTGGTTTTTTTTGTGGTCTGGCAGGAGCTCAGCTTTCTCTATACAATGTTAGAATGTTTTCAAGAGATATGACAGCAGGTAGGGGATTCGTTGCGTTGGCAGCAATACTGATAGCTCGAGGAAAACCAAAAATTATATTGATAATTTCCTTACTATTTGGATTATTTGACGCTCTTTCGCTGAAACTACAATATGAGAAGATTGCTCCACAATTTGCTCTTATGCTTCCATATGTTATGAGTATAATGGTTCTATTATTTTTCTATCTAAAAGATAAAAGAACTCTACAAAGCAAAAAACTTTAAATTCAAATCATGATACATCAAATTAAAAATTGATAGCAATCAGCAACAATATTAACCAGCTTCCGCAATTAGTAATTGAGATTCAAGATGTAATAGATTATGGAAAAGATGTGTCTAGCATTACTAATGCACACACACGGTTTCCTATGTCATGCGTAATATTTGAATCTTAAGAATTTCTAGAAACAAAATACTTAGAGTTTTTCGGAACAGGTTCTTCAACTAAAATTAATTCAAGAATTTCTTCCTGAACTCTTCCATCTTAACCACGGTTCCGGACAGTCGTGATCTTTCTGCGGCGAAGGCCATGAAATGGCTCTCAAGGGAATCCATAGGTGAGGTAAATGTACCTTTGTAATCCGGTTCTGTGAGCAAACGCACAAAGGCATCCATCATCTGGAAATCCCCGCCATTATGCCCACCTTCTTCTGGAGGAAATACTCTTATTTTAAATTTTTCCTTCCCGAAAACAGCAACCTCAATTTCGTTTTTCCCGAAATGTCCTATAATCTCGCCTTTTGTGCCGAAGATATTGATCTTTCTGGTTATCTCTTCTGTAAATGCTGTAAGGGTGAAATTCGCCGTTATCTCGTCTTCAAATTCGATAGAAACCACCTGATGATCCAGAACATCGTTATCACACGAATAGACGCAACGACCGTAAGGACCCTCCTGTAAAGCCTTCAGTCTGCCTTCATAGGAAAGATCCTGGGTTATGACATTCACTGGCCAGCCTGTATTTTTTCCTAAGTAGATCTTAATCGCGGAATAAGGACATTCTCTTTCCACAGCGCAACCGTCTGTACAGCGTTCTGTCGCACCTGCGGGTTTATTTTCCTTTCTAAAATGTGAGAGATGGCCGAAAGATGCTATCGCTCTGGATTTCTTACCAACAAGCCAGTACAGTATGTCCATATCGTGACAGCTTTTGGTGAGTATTATGGGAGCTGTTTCGTCTTCCCTTCGCCAATTACCTCTTACATAGCTATGAGCCATATGGTAATAACCTATGTTTTCCTTGTGCTCTATCGACATTATCTTGCCGATTATCTCTGACTGGATCAGTTCCTTCAATTTAGAAAAGAAAGATGTGTAGCGCAGTACATGTGCCACCATAACCTTCCTGTTCAGCTTTTGAGCAAGAACAGCGATTTTTCTAGCATCCTCTAAATTGGTAGCCATAGGTTTTTCTAAGAGCAGGTCATATCCCTTTTCCATAAAAGCGATGGCTGGTTTGACATGTAAATGATCGGGAGTGGAAATTATAGCAGCATCAGCTATTTTATCCTTGCCGGCCAGTTCTTCCCAGCTTGCGAAACATAATTCTTCGGGAATACCGTGAATTTTAGCTATGCTTAAGCGTTTTTCTTTGTTAGGTTCAGCTACAGCAACGATTTTAAGTTTGTCTGGATTATGCGCTGCGTAAAATCCGTAGGCATCTTTTCCTCGGTTTCCGGCTCCAACAATAACGGCCGTTGCTCTTCTCATTCTTGCTTTCCTCCTTCACTTGCAATTCGTTCACATTCCTCAATGAGCTTCAAAACTCTTGCTGAACTTTCCGGCGAAACGGGTGGCAATTCATTGTTGAAATATGCGTTGTAAAAATCTATATAGTAGGCTTCGAAAGTAGTTGGAAGGTTTTTTGGACACTCCCACGATTCTTCGTGCCATGGTATTTTTTCACTGTTGTATAAACGACCCGGAGCTGCACCTTCTTCGAGCCTGCGCTCGACAATATCCTCTTCTTTCACCCATTTCCATTTAATCAAGGTTTCAGTTCCCCAAATTCCACCGCGGGTTGCCATAATGAGCCAGCGTTCTTGAGGGTAAGCACAACCTCTGGATATTTCAAGATCGCAAACTAAACCTGATCTTCCTTTCAGTATTATCTTCACGTGGTCTTCTGCATCCCCGAGGCTTATTGTTCTTTTTAGATCACAGAACATTATCTCCGGTTCTTCATCATGATAAAATCCGAGGAGCTGATCTAGAAAATGCGCACCGGAGTTTCTCAATTCGCCACCACCGAATTTTTTCAGGGCTTGCCAATCCCATCGTCTGGAAAACAAATGATAATTGCTTTTTATAAGAAATGGCTCCCCTATTTTTTTCTCATTGATTATCTGCAATATCTTTTTATAGTCTGGATCATAGCGCCTATTGTGAAACACCGAGTATATTAACCCATACTTTTTTGCTAAATTTATGAGTTCTTCCGCTTTTACCGAATTCTCAGCCATGGGCTTTTCACACACGACGTTTTTTCCCTGTTCAAAGGCTTTTAAAGTTTGTTCTCCATGCAGATGTGTTGGACTTGCGATGATTACCAGTTCTACTTCTTTATCTTTCAAAAACTGGCTATAATCATCGTAAGTTCTGCAATGAAATTTCTTAAAAGCCTCTTCTCTTCTTTCTTTCAAAGGATCAAAGATAGCCACGATTTCGTACATATCCTTGAGTTTGGAAAGAGTGCTTCCGTGTATATTCCAGCCTGCTCGGCCTAGTCCGGAAATGCCCACTTTGATTCTTTCCATCGGTAACCCACCTCAATCACCATAATAAAACCAATTTAGATGCTATCAGAACCAGAGGCCCGGGAACAAAAACCAGGCCCCCGAATAAAACTATTTGGTGCTGTCAGGAACATGACCTTATTCCCCAACTATCGTTACCTTTACCTTATCTCCGACATGGAGATGTTCCAATAGCCATCCAGCTGCCGTACCGTGTCCAGAAAGAACATAGCCCATTGGCGGTATTTTTGCATTTCCAACATGATCCTGAATTTCGAGTACGTACCAGTTATCGTTGATTAAAACCTCAACGCCATAAGGGTTGGTATTTGTGCTCGCGCCGTAATCGAATGTATAGAGTATCAACTCATTTGGTCCGCGCCCACCAGGCCATGAAACTGGTGTTGGATTTACTTTATCAATTATGCATACGGCTCCATCAGGAGCGGTTACTATGCTCTTAATACCGCTTTCTATCAGTGTTTTAATAACAACTTCCACTTCAATTTCTTCCGATTCGGGAACGTAAATGTAAACCCCTGTTGGAGTATAATCTTCTTTAGCAAATTTGAGCGTATGTGGTCCTTCAAGCAAGAGGAGCGAAACAATTCCAGAAGCAACATTTACTTTCGTATTGGGAATGTCTATGGTCATTTCCACATTTTCCAGAAGGGTTCCTTTTGTATCTTTCAAGGTTATCTTAACATTTTTCACTCTGTCCCAAACAATAAGCCTTCGGAACCACGGAAGTGCTTTCCTTATGACCTCTTCAGCTTTAGGACCGCCAGACATAACATAGGGAGCAAGTGTCATCGCGTTGTACCATACCCGCAGGGTCGGTCTGCCGCTTCCATCATACCAGCCACCCTGTCGCTGGAATTCTTCACCATTGCTCGGGAAAACTTCTTTCCCCTGAACTTCGTTCCAATCCAGAGGAAGCTGAGTGGTTTCAACAAAGTCCCAGCACCATTCCATTCGCTTGTGTTGGTAATTTGAAAATCCCTCAGGGGTAAACAGCTCTTCTGGTGGCTTATTCTTCCAATAACGGGCTATCCATTCTTCGTCATCTGGTAAGCATATTCCGCTATCTATGAGCAATTTGTAGGTGTACGCTGCCCAGCCAACCTCATTCGGTGAGAGATCCGCGATGTTAAAAGCACCACTAAAATGTGCTTCGCCACCATCTCTAAAATCGATCATCAATCGAGCTCCGGCTGCCGCGGCCCGGTAATAGGTTTCATCTTTGAAATGAATATAGCCGACCACCAACGCTCTTAGAACGCTCTGCTGACATATTCCTAACCACCAGGGATCATGTTTTTCTGAACCCGGGTACATTTCATCCCGGATGTAGTAAGGCCACATACCGGTCCACATCTCATTGGCTCTCTCAATGGCTTCAGCTTTGTCAAGTTGAAGCTCTACAAGTCTATCTAGAATTTTTCTCGCCATTTCTTCGGCTTTATCCGCCTTTTCGAACATCGATTTACTTCGGCAGTAGTCTGCATATTTCATAAGAACCGTGGCATTAATAGCCTTGTTCTCAATTTTTCCTTCCGTTGTCCAGCCTTCGGAGTTTGAATCATACGACTTTTCGAGATTTGAGCAGTATTCACTCACCGCTTCGATCATTTTAGGATCGCTGCAGTAGTCATCATAGGAAAGAATAATATCCGCTACACTCCTGTGCAGTGGCGTAAGGAAGCTGAGTTCTTCGGAAGCCTTTAACAAGAAGTCAAATAATAATTCCATTTCCTGTTTTATCGATTCATCCCTTGTTACCTGATAGCTAACCATAAAAGCTTTTAAAGCTTGAAAGGTATCCCCGTATTTCCCAACGGTTGAAACGGTTCCGTTTTCATGAATGGTAGTCTGAATGTTGACGGGAAATCTCAGGTATTTGCTGGACTCTATACCGAAATCCCCTGAGAAGAGTACAAGAGATGCGAGCAAAACCATCAAAACAAGCATGTGCATTCTCATGAAGAATCATCTCCTTTGAGCCTTTCGGCTCTTTTAAAGCCGTTGCACACTAGAAATAAGGCGGGGTGTGCCCCCATAACATGAAAGCACACCCCGCCACGTGCCGAGATCAGAAACCTTCGAGTATAAAGTTAACTTCTTTTTCAGCGTCGTTAAGCGCTTCTATGACTGTCTTTTGCCCAACTATAACAGCCTGCTGGGCTTCTTTTATAACATCCATAACCCTTCTTTCATCCTTTACGATAAGACCTCCGCGGGTAAAGACCTTCTGAGTTTCAAGAACTCCAAGGAAAGGGTTGTCAGCATATAGAGGTGGCGCGCCTTTTAACGGGGACATGTATCCTATCGTCTTATTGTAGAAAGTGTTATTTTCAGGGGATATGAGGAATTCAACCCATTTTGCTGCTGCTTTGGGATTTCTCGAACCCCTGAATATAGCCCAGGCACCCATTGTACCGTAAGTTATCTTCTTGTTTTCCTTCAGGATTGGTCCGAATTTCGCATAATCAGCCAAATTAGGATCTTCTGCCAGAAGCTGTGAAACACCCCAGGCATCGGCTCCAAACCACATGGCTATTTCATCGTTGAGGAAGTAATTCGTTGAGAGACCAGCCTGTATGAGATCTTTTGGAGCATAACCCTCGTCAAACAATAACTTGACAAAGGTCAAAGCTTTAATGCCCGCCCAGCTATTGAAAGCAGCCTTTTTAAGATCAGGAGTGAGGACGTCTCCACCTGCCTGCCAGATGAGTGGATAAAGGGTCATGTTAAGCGTATCTTCCATTGATGCCGGATAGCCAATTGTCCAGATCTTTTCTCCTGTTTTCTTCGAGTATTCTTTGACCATTTTGCAGAGTTTGAGAAGGTCGTCCCAGGTTTCAGGAAGCTTGTTGACATCCCAGCCAACTTTCTTGAGAACCCTGAGGTTGTACAAATATCCGACCGTAGAGACAAGAGCCGGTGCTAAATAAACGTGTCCGTTATAGGTTACCGCATCGATAAGGGATTCCGGATACCTTGCCAGAGCTTCCCTGGATAAGTACTTTTCCAGAGGAATGAGAGCTCCACGTGCTGCAAACATCTGAAGGAAGAACTCATTCAGGTATGCCACATCTGGTGGCCTTTTTGCCGCCACAGCCGTAAGAAGCTTCTCTGCTCTTCCTCCCCAGGGAAGAATCTCGACTTTGATTTCAATATCTGGATTCTGTGCTTCAAACTTTTCAATGAGCGGTTTCCAGAGAACTTCCATCTCGTTCGCTAAAAGAGGGAAGTTCCACTGAGTTACCGTAACTTTTGCACCTAATGCCAGCGTTGAGAATATTCCAACCAGCAAAAGGCTTATTAACAGAACGCCAAATTTCTTACTCATAACATACCACCTCCAAAATAGAGTTGAACCTTCTTTCATGTTTTCATTACCCCACCCATTTACTTAAGATCTATGGCTATCCCCTTGGTGATATATTTTTGGAATAGAACGAATATAACGATCGTTGGTATCAACGCCAATGTTGTAGCTGCCATAGACCAGCTCACGTTCTGACCGAAAATCCCCCTTAAAACCGACATACCGACAGGCAGCGTGTACATATCCGATGTAGTAGTCATGATCAACGGGAAAAGGAACTGATTCCACCACGAGATAAAGAGGAAAATAGCTAGAGTGGCTAAAGCTGGTTTTATCAGGGGAAGAACAACCCTGAAATAGATCTGCATCTCGGATGCGCCGTCAATTTTGGCTGCTTCGATTATTTCGTTCGGGATATTCTGATCGATAAACTGTCGTATCAAAAAAATTCCGAATCCGCTGGAAGCTCCTGAAAGGATGAAAGGCCAGTAGGTATTAACCAATCCGAGATAGCTCATTTCAATGAACATGGGTATGATCCATGCCTGAATTGGAAACATCATGAAAGCCATAAAAGCCCAAAAGAGAAATTCCTTTCCGGGAAACTCCTTTTTGGCAAAGACATAACCACCCATGGAAGCCAGGAAAGTAGCACACACGGTAACACTAACGGTGATGATAACACTGTTGAGAAACCATCGAGATAATTTGGAATTTCTTAACACCTGTATGTAATTTTTAAGGGTTAGATCCGTCCCAAACCAATCACCGGGCGACGAAACGGGCTTTGCCTGAAAGGAAACAGATACCATAGCCACAAAGGGACCTGCCATAACTATGGTGAGGATACAAAGGATAACATAGGTTATGATTTTCTCAAATGTCGATATCTTAAACATTCAGATCACCTTCTCCTAAAAAGGGTCTTCTGGAAAATACTTAATCCAAGAATAATAACGAAGAGTATGATAGCCACAGCCGAAGCGTATCCCATCCTCATGTACTTGAATCCGTAGTTGTAGATGTAATAAACCAGCGTCAAGGTCGCTTTCGATGGTCCACCCTGTGTAATGATGTATGTCAGATCGAATAACTGCAGAGCCCCAATGAGATTGATTATCACCACGAACATGGTTATAGGTCTCAGTAAGGGAACGGTGATTTTCCAGAAAACTTTCCAGCGCTTCGCACCGTCAATCTGGGCACTCTCGTAGTAAGATTTTGGTATTCCCTGAAGCCCGGCAAGAAATATCAGCATATTGTAACCAACTATCTGCCATATAGCCACGATGGCAAGTGACGGCAGCGCCCATCTGGTGGATGTCAACCATGGAATCGACTCAATGCCAAAAACTGCCAGGAATCCATTTATAAGCCCCTGGTCTGTGCTGTACAACGATCGCCAGATCATGGCAACAAAAACTGGTGACGTTATGTACGGGAAGAAAAACAGAGTACGGAACACCTTCATTCCCGGTATATCTTTATTCAAAAGAACAGCAAGTAAAAGTCCAAGAAAAACGGCTGCCGGAACGACGTAGGCTGTATAGAGTAACGTGTTTTTGAACGCTATCCAGAAATTCGGATCTCTCCACATCCTGGCAAAATTCGCAAATCCCACGAACTTTGGATCTTCCACCATAGACCAGCGGAATAGACTCAAACCAAAGGTCCCAAACAACGGAACGAGCCTTACCAGTATGTACAGAATGATATTCGGAAGGAGAAGCAAATATGCTGCCATGTATTTTCTCGATCCAGCTTTCGTCATCTGTATTCAACCCCTTTGACTCTCCCAGATTTTTTTGCCCAGAGCTTCCAGATGACTTAAGGTCATATCAAAACTCGCTCCGGGTTCATCCGGTACATAGATCTTTCCATCCGTCATGGTATTCTCAACCAGATCATTTCCCTTGCCGTACCATTTCTCGCTGGCCGCCACATCAGCAGGAAAAACAAATCCTCTGAAAGAAGCCAGGCTAATCAAAAACCTCGCACCCAGCCCGCTTTCTGGCATAGTACCGCCCCAGAGTTTTATTCCGTTGTTTGTGGCAATCTTGTAGATCTTAATGGCTTCCAGCAACCCTCCAACCCGCTGGATTTTTATGTTCCAGATATTGGATATTCCCAATTTCGCCACAAATTCAGCTACTCGCGAGGAAATCAAAGACTCGTCAAGGCAGATCGGCGTCTCTATCCTTTCACCAAGCTCTTTCAGATCTAACAGAGCTTCATAATGTAACGGCTGCTCGTGAAAAAGGCATTTGGCTGCATCCATAGCTTTAAACGTTTCCCACTGATCGAGCTCAAAAGAAGAATTTGCGTCAGTCCACAGAGGAAAATGATCTCCAACTGCCCTTCTGGTTTCTTGAAGAGGCTCCACGTCCCATCCGGGTTTTATCTTTATCTTTATCCTCCTGTAGCCTTCCTGAAGAGATTCCTCCACCTGGTGTATCAGGGTTTCGATCCTGCCATCTTCCGGTATTCCAAGAGCGGCACCCGATTCTATGTAATTATTGGAAGCAAGATATTCTTGTTTTACTCCAATATCCTCCATTTTCTTTTCTATCAGTGTTTTCAGAGATATTCCGTTTTTCTTTGCGATGAGATCCCAATAAGCGTTCTCCACTCCACACCTCGCAAAGTGGTTGCCGCGGATCCTGTTTTGAATGAGATGGTTGAACTCTTCAATCGACGAAGGTTCTTTTCCGAAAACTATTGGAAGAAGGTGATTCTTCAGGATAATTTTGGTTGTTTCCAGAGTTTCTCCCAGATAGAAGGGTTCTTCAAAAGGAGCTGATTCTCCATAACCAAAAAGGTCACCCTCACGAATCTCTATGATAAGGGATCTTCTCGTATAGCAGGTGCCCGTGCTTATCTGGAAGGGTACTTTCATAGGGATCGCTATCTCATATAAACTAACGCCGTCTATTCTTGCTGATTCAGTTATCATCACTACAGCTCCTTTCAATACTGCGATCAAATATGGCCAGGAATCTTAAAAAACCATCTATCCTGAAGAGGTAACCTTTTTCTTCAAGCCATTTCATTGCGACCAGAAGCCCCTCTTCAGGGTGGAATAAGAGTCTATGTAAAGCTCTCTCAGATCTATTTCCTTTTTTCATCCGGTATTCTTCAAGCGGCAACTGGAAGAAGGTGTGGCACTGTCCATTAGTAGCGCCTCTAAGAGCGTACTCGATCATCATTTTTCCTGAACAAATATTTCCTGTGGCAGAAATGGTAAGCCCTTTGTGCCTGGCTTTTAAGATCTCGTTCTTGAGGGAATCCAGAATGTATAGATTAGTATCGGAGAGGTCGTAGCCTCCGTAAGTCATTCCTTTTTCTTTGTCCAGCAGTCGGTTGAAACAGGTCAAGTAATCTATTTCATCGTGGGAATTCAGCAGCTCCTTCAGAATCTTTTTCTGAAATTCAAAACCACGGATGGTGTTGAAAATTTTAATGCCCAAAATTGTCTCTTTCCCAACTACTTTACGAACCAAATGGGGGACTTCCCTGAACCATCTCAAGACGTTCTTTTCATCTTCTGCACCGGGGTTTAAATTAACGGTGGAGCTAAAATCTATCTCAAGGATACAAGGAAGATTACCTTTCACGCTCAAATAAGCATTTACAATCTGTTGCCCCGTGTACTGATACTCTTCTACCCTGAATTCCTCACCAACCTCCGGGAGATGGAACTGACTGGAAGCGGCTACAGGAATTCCCTTTGCATTTCCCAGAGCATAAGCCTCTTTGTAAAATTCCAGATACTCCTCAAAAGACTTATCCCAGCCTCTTCCTTTCCACGTAACACTCCAACCCTCTCTTCCCGATCTGCTTCTGATCCTCTCTACCTTCATTCGAGGTCTGCTGACCTTCCATTCCTCCATAGCCGAACTACCCGCTTCATCCTGAGCGATCACGGTCTTGAGAACCACAAAACCAATCCCGCCCGTTATATCATCTTTTACCTGTTTGATGTTCATAGAAAGCTGGCCGGAAGCTTTACCGAAGGGATTTTTGATCTTTACTCCTGCAAAGGTAGCCGAAAGATCGATTCGGTATTTTTGAAGGATGTACTCTTCAAGCTCGGAAGGCATTCCCTCATTCCCAAAACGCTCATAATCTTCCGCTACCATCTTTGCGAAATTCGAATCAACCTCTAAGGTATCCGGCAAAAGGTATACAGCCATCTCAAAGCGCTCCCAACTGTTCTAAAGTTTTGCGAATTCTTTCTTTATCTGTGTCACTAATACCCGGACCGTACGGATCAAACACGCAATCTTCAGGAATTATGTTCATCATTGCCAACGCTTCTTCAACCCTCTCGATATATCCTTCCATCGGTTCGACAAACAACGCTTCAGCTAAAAGATCGACTTTTTCCATGAGAGAAACGAAGGCGGGATCTTTTTTTAGGTAACTTTCTATCAAATCCTTTTGTAAACTCGGCAGTACAGATCCGAGTCCGATTAACGCTGAACGGGAACCCCTGGTCAACGAATAACCAAACATTCTGTCTTCCCCTGTAATTAAGGCCTTGCCCGGAAATTTTTCCAACACAAACCTGGATATGTCCTGCATCTTTATCACAGAGTAGAGCGTTGCCAGCTTGATCCCGACTACATGATCCATAGAGAGAAGTTTTTCAAGAGTCTCATAAGAATAAGAAATGCCGCCCGCTTCCTCGTAAAGGTAGAAGAGTATGACAGGCAACCCTATCTGTGCTAGTTCCCTGTGATAACGAACGATCAGGTCATCATCCTCGCTGAGTTTCTTTAAAGGAACGGGAGGGAAGGCGAGGAGGCAATCTGCCCCACCAGATTTTGCCTCCTCCGCCATCATGAGGCACTCTTCTATGTAAGCCTTTATGTCATCGCGGCCCAATTTTTTGTTCGAGCCAACGCCGGCGATGATCGTCTTTTCAGGTAAGGCTTCTCTCCACAATTTGAGTATGAAACGTCTTTCTATCTGCGAGAGAAACAATCCTCTTCCTGTGTGCACCCAAACCGCAACACCGTCTATCGGTGTTTCTTTGAGATACATCGCGAAATTTCTATTCGCCTGTTCATCAATCTCTCTGGTTTTCTTGTTGAACAGAGTTGGAACCGCCGGAAAAAGCTTTCCATCAAGTTCACGCATCACTTCTCTTCCCCTCTGTTACAACTGATCCATTAACGAGTTCATATACCTTTGTGGGACGCCCGGCTCCAATGTTGGAACGTGTCCCTACTACACGAACTATATCCGCTTTGATGAGTTTTGCGAGTATCCTTCTGGCTGTTTTCGGGCTTATTCGCAGTATGGAAGCCAGATCAGTTGCCGAAAAATGATCGTTCAACATCTCAAGGGCTTTCAACGTTCTTGAAAGGTTGCTGATAGTGAGCCCCGTTTTTTCTGAAAGTACTGTCAGGTTATTGTCCTGAGTCTCAAGCTCGAACGATCCAATCCCATTTTCATCGAGCGGTCCTATTACCGTAGTCCCATCGAAGATGTAACAGCCCTTGCCTCCCTTTTTCATTGTGAGCTCAACCGCATTCATGGCGTACTCTTCAGCCATGGATGCGTTGATCCCGACACCGTAGCCAACGCACACATCGATGCCTGTGGAAACAAGAACCTGCGTTCTCAAAGGGTCATGCTTGAAGTTATCCGTATCCAACATAAGCTGGCCGTAGGTTTCAATAAGAATAAAGGAAGACTCCATTCGCGGGAATACCAGCAGATTCTTTCTGCTCGCATATTCCAGAAGCACATTGTAGATCTTCATCAGGTCTTTCCGCTTCTTCGCTGAATTATTCGAAAGCTCGTTTGGAACGATAACGCCAACGACCGTTCTGAGAAGTTCCATTTTATTGCTTTTCATCTCGAGTATCATTCTCTGAAGGGTACCTCTTATAGTGTGCACAGACGGCGTAATGGTAAAGACGGGAATACCTTTGTCTTTCAGCACTTTGTAAGCAGACTTCAAGCAGGTAATGCAAACATTGACTTTATTTTCCCTGTACATCGTTTCGTGGAAAGCACAAAAATCCTGATTGGCGTTGGTATTAGGAGAAAATTCCCTTGTATAAACGACCTTTACGGGAACTTGAGCTTCGTCGATAATTTCTACAACCTCTGATTCAGCAAGGGTATCGACGGATATGCTGAATTCTTTTTCTAAATACTGCGGAAATACCCTGAGAACATCCAGCAAAGACATAACAAGCCCAGTGGAACGATAAGGCACATAATCCCACACAACAAGCTGATTTATCTCTGACGCACAGAGATAATAAGGGATTGGACCTGTAAAAAGTATGCCGTCAAAAAGATGCTGATTGGCTTCTACAATCGCCGGGGCTTCGGTCTCGATCTTATATTCAAGAGGAACGGCTTCTAAATTGCGGAATTCCTTGCTGACTGATACCACTTTTTTTACAAGATCTTTCGGCCCTATAACTCCTATCTTCATGAGAAAGCCTCCTCATATTTTTGGACATGTCCTTAATTGGCGCATAATTATCTCCGCCTTATGATAGCATATGAGAACAATATATCCAAGGAACAAAGAGAATAGGTACATCGTGTTATTCACACTTAATTAGATTTATTTGGGTATAAGCGGGGATAAATAAGAATACGGCCTCCTCAAAATAAGAAGTGATTCAAAGATTAACAGGAGTATTCGTGGTGAGTTGCGAAGTAGTAGTCATCAAGAACAAGGGAAATTCGATCTTTTATAAGGCTTATTGGATCCTTTCTTAGCAAACCGTTTCTGATTTTTTGGTACTGCATCGGCATGAACTGGCTTATAAGCGTTAACGGGATTTCTTTTGTTTCAAGGTTGGTTATCAGCTTATTCACCGCTGTTCTAACCTCAGGAAGATTCCAGTAATACCTCAAGCGATCGAGAAAGCTGTATTTACGGGCTAATCTATTTTCTCTCTCTTCTCCCTGGTAATATTTTTCCCAATGTTTTGGATTGTCAAGCATCGCTCTCTCGACAACTTCAACAAAGTTTGAACAAAGCCCGGGTGTATCATAAAATAACTCTTTTTCAATGCTGCTCAACGCAAAAAAAGCCTCTCTGAGCGCAAATGTTAGAGCTGGCCCAACCTTGAGTATGGCTACACCGTCTTCTACCATCTCTTCTAATGCTTTTGCTGTTTGATAATCTGTCGAGTGACCTTCAAAAACTATATTTGGATGCTTTTTTATTCGCCTCAGTAAGTTCTCTCGCTCGATTTCTATCATATTCGAATATATGTTCATTCCCGAATTCTACTCCCGGTTGCACAACAACCGCAATCACCCTTCCCCAGGCTTCATGCAACCCATAGTCGAAAAATGCCTTTTTGGTCAACTCAACGGTACGCTCAAAATCCTGAACACTGGTTACGTGAATCGATTTACCTTCGTTTTGCGTTCCACCCGGTGGCGGAACATCCGTGCCTATAACATAGACAGGCTGGAGAGTATCAGGCGATTCTTTAAAAACCTTCTCAGCTTCAAGACAGAGAAGGGCTGTTCTTTCCGCTACAAATTCTGGGTTCAGCGGCTCATTTTCGTTCCCCGGATCGTCTGCAAGACGCATGCTGGCATCCAGATGAAGCTTGGTAAACCCAGCTTTAGCATATTCTCGAATCATTTCAATGGCGTTATGCATAGCCTGATCTGATGGCTGATCCTTCCAGGGATTTGGGCCAAGATGATCTCCACCAAAGATGATTTTATCTTTGGGAAGACCAATATCCTCGGCAATAGAAAAAACCATTTCTCTGAAATCAGCAGGAGTCATACCGGTATAGCCACCGAACTGGTTTACCTGATTGCAGGTGGCCTCTATAAGAACCGTTGTCCCTTTCATCATCGCATATTCCAGAGTGGTTTCAATAACAAATCTATTGGCACTACATACAGAGAAAACCCCTTTGGGTATTCCCTGTTTTTGCAATGAAACAATGTCCTGAAGAGGATGTTTTTTCATTATCCTGGTCCCTCGGTTATGTTTATTCTGAGGCTTTGATATTCCGGAGAAATTCAAAGAGTCTCTCTTCGCTGTATACCTCTTTAGCTGCCAGTATGATCGCACCAACATGCGGTGGTAATGTTGAGGTTTTTATGTAAAAATCTTCGGTTTTATCAACGTAATCCCGAAATCTCTTGTATATATATTCACAGTTGAAAATCCCTCCAGCTACCGCTACGGGAATCGGGATTTCACGGATCTTTTGCTTCACCGTATTCAGGGTGATTAACAGCTCCCGCAACGCTTCATCAAGAATAGCGGTAGCTACTTCATCACCAGCCTTTGAAGCTTCACATACAACCTTTGAAAGTGAGGCAATATAGGTTCGCGAGTTGTCACCTTTGCAATACAGAAGAATCTCTCTGAGATCCGAAACTCTGGCATATTCCTTTATCATTTCGAAAAGAGGTGTTCTCTTACTTATTCTCCCGTCGTACATCTTGAATACCGTCTGGAGCGCTCTTTTGCCTATGTAGTATCCACTGCCCATGTCGCCGGCGTGTTCTCCCCAACCGTCTATCTTGAACACCTCACCCTGACGATTTTTAGCCATGAGCATTGCACCGGTCCCGGCAAGCAGGATAACTCCCGCTCCAAGAGGGTGAGCCCCTTCAAGGGCTAATCTCACATCGTTTACAACCTTTACCCTTTCAGGGATTATCTTTTCAACTAATTGCTTTATCTCCGGATCAAATTCGGGAATATCGCCAAAAACAGGCATTCCAAAACAGGAAAAGGTGAGCTGCTCTCTGGTGATTCCGGCGGCTTCAAGAGCTCTGTCAACAGCATCTCTGAGATTTTCAATCACTTTCTTTCGTGGACGGTTCAAAACGTCGGCTGAATCTGCCCGGCCCGTCCCCAAACATTCACCCGTGCCAGAATAAACTACCGCGAATGTTTTTGTGCCACCACCGTCAACACCAAGAAAGAAGTCATAAGATTTCATCAGAATTTCACAACCTTCGTTAGATGTGTTGGTTTATCAGGATCAAGCCCCTTAGCAACTGCGCGCCTAATACCTATCAATTGCAGAGGAATCACTCTCAGGAACCAATCACCAAAATCATCTTTCTCATATGAAATCTCGATTCCGTTTGTTCCTTGAAATTTTCTATAAGCGATACTGATGACCGTTCCGCCGAGTTCCACGATTTCGTGCGCCATTTTTTCTTCTTCCTCATACAATTTTGAATTTGCAAGGATGACCGCCAGTGAATTCGCTTTGATCTTCGATTTCGGACCGTGTCTGTACTCCAATGTCTGGTAGCAGTCAACATCTGAAAGAGATGTCTCGGTAACCTTTATAACCCCTTCCATTGCCGCACTGAAATACTCATCATAACCAAGAAAAACAAAGTGCTCAAATTTTCCGGGATTCAACTTATCAAAAAGAGCTTCCGCATCATCAAGCACCTTTTTAGATAGTTCCGGGATCTCTTTCAAATAACTCTCTAAGTTTTCACTTGAAAAGAGATCTTTTGCCAGCGCAGAAATAAGAAAAGCCATGGAGGTGAATGATTTTGTCATGACTATGGATTTTTCTTCGATAAAATCCATCTCTACAGTAACATCCGCCACCCGCGTCATTGTACTGCCGGGTTCGCAGGTAACCGCAGCTATATAGGCTCCATAATCTCTCGCCTTTTCTAGCGCCCCAATCGTTTCAGATGATTCACCGGAACGTGAAAGTCCTATCAGGAGTGAATCAGCAGGAAGTTTGCTTAGCCCAAACATTATCTCGGAACCACTGTAATAATTCGATCTGATTTCTCCATCAGACAGACGGTTGAAGTGTCTGGAAAGCCCCATCGCAAGATAGTAAGAAGAACCACAACCCACAAAGTTGATCTCTTTCGGCTTTTTATCCAGAATTAAATCTTTTAGTTTCTGAATTACTTCTGGATACTTTTCACTGAGTAATCGATGCTTCTCTGGCTGCTGTCTTATTTCATCGAGTGTTTGCATGTCTATTACCTCCCCGATCCATAGAGCTTTTCTTTTCGATATTCTTCCATGTTTATAACCTTATTATTCAGTCTCGATTCTTCAGCCGCAAATGCCATTAGATGACTTTCCAGGGAATCCATTGCTGAGGTAAGTGTACCTTCATATTCTTCGTTCGAAAGCATCTCAACGAAAGCATTCATCATATGGTAGTCTGCCCCGTTGTGCCCACCTATGCCTGGATCTTCTATCTTTATTACTTCTGGCTCTTTACCAAAACGGGTTACTTCCAGTTCATTCTTTTCAAAGTGTCCACGAATTTCTCCCATGGTTCCGAAAACACGTATTGTTCGCGAAATCTCTCTAGTAAACGCGGATAATGTGAAATTAACCATCACATCTTTGCCAAAAGTCATTGAAACCACCTGATGGTCGACGACATCGTTATCACACGCATATACACATCTACCGTAAGGTCCTTCGTTCAATGCCTTCAATCTACCTTCATACGATAAATCCGTTGAAATCACATTGACAGGCCAATCTACATTATCGCCAAGGTATATCTTAATGGCAGAATAAGGACACTCTTTCTCCACCAGACAACCCTGCGTACATCTTTCTGCAGCCCCTTCAGGCATGTTTTCTCTCCTGAAGTGGGACAACTCGCCAAATGAGGAAATGTAGGTGCATTTTTCGCCCACCAGCCAATAAAGGAGATCCATATCGTGACACGATTTCGTCAGAATTATCGGTGCTGTTTCCTTAGAATTTCTCCAATTACCACGAACAAAACTGTGTGCCATATGAAAATATCCGATGTTCTCTTTATGCTCTATACCCATAATCCTGCCTATGATGCCGGAGTGCATCAGTTCTCTGAGTTTCGAAAAAAACAGTGAATAACGGAGCACATGGCAAACCATAACTCTTTTTCCGTACTTTTGAGATGCGAGGGCTATTTTTATGGAACCTTCAAGGGTTCTATCCATAGGTTTTTCAAGAAGTATATCGTATCCAAGTTTCATAGCTTCTATGGAAGGTTCTACATGAAGGTCGTCCATCGTTGCTATTATCGCACCATCTGCTATTTTCCCTACGGAAAGGAGATCTTTCCAGTCTTCAAAGCGTCTGGCTTCAGGTATTTCCAGTTCGTCAGCCAGACGGTTTCTCTTTATCGGATCCGGTTCAGCTACCGCTACTATCTCCAGTTTGTGTGGATTATTCTTCGCATATGCGCCAAAGGCATCTCTTCCTCTGCTTCCAGCGCCCATCAGTACTGCCGTAACTTTACTCAAAAAGAGCACCTCCTCAAAGAGAGTAGAATTGCTTAACGATTGCCCAATACAATGTTATTGAATAGATTTGTCATACCCCAGTTAGCTGGAAGTTTCTGCGATGTTGAAATAATCGTTTCCTGACTTGGACCATCTGTATCCGTGTCAGATACCATAAAACCACCAGCAAAAACCAGACCGCTTTTGACTTCCATACCCAGGATCGACCATGGAATCGATGCTTCAAGGGTGTACCCTTGTTCAGTTTTCGTGGCTGCTACGCAAATTTCCTTAAAGGCTTCATCTGAAAATGGAACCCATATCCATGCTTCCGGAGGCAGCGAATCAAAATCACCGGTAGATAATCCTATCTGGAAATCATCATTGTTGGCCGGTTTTGCTTTAACATCAAGAAAACTCGTATCGAACCACAGTTCAACGTGATCGCCTTTCCACATGTTCACACCCTGCTGGGTTTGTCTCAGTCGATCATCTGTTATATCAAAGAAGAGATAAAGTTTCTCTTCATCCCACATGGAATAGACCTTCGCTGAAAGATCCTCAGGACCATCCCAGAGACTTTCAAGATAGCCAACAGAAGTTTCATCGTTGAGAACGGCTATCATGTAGTTTTTCCAGTTATCTTCCATAACACCATCAATAGTTGGAGGTTCATCAGTGTAAAAGATGGTAATCGTTGCAATATCAGGTTTACTGGGAATTTCGATTGACAAGTCTTTTTTCTCCGCAGGCTTTATCAACTTCTCGGCAAGCTTGATATCGCTGCTTGAACCCAGTTGAGCAACCTTTACGCCTCTAAAACCCAAAGCGATTTGGATACCTTCTTTTTCAGGCATTATGTCGAAAATGTCCTCTTCCCAGATATCAATCTTTTCGCGTTTGTATTCTCCGGAGAAACCGAGTTGTAATCCTTTCAGAAAAATCCTTTTTGCAAACACGTTCCCGGCCAGCGAACCTTCACCGATCAAAAAGACGTACCCAGCTGGGAGATTGCCTACCTCGTCTTTGTATAATATGTACACGGAGGTGTTTGCTTTTTCTCTCAATGTTAGAACAACAAAGCTATTCCAGCCGATGCCCGCTTCCCTGTAACTGTGTCCCCCATCGTAAACAGGGTCTGACCATTCTCCGTACACAAACGAGTAAAACTCCTGACTTCTATCTCCTGGTGCTCCGAGATCAATACCCAAAACGTTGTTATCCAGGAAATCGACAGGCTTCTGGAATTTCTCTTCAGTTTCGGCGTCATACACCCTTTCAAGATAGAGTGTCGAAACATACGGGATGAATCCGCATTTCCTGGCAAAATTCCGCGCAAAAGTCCTGAGTTCTTTATCTTCAGGTGCGGCATATGACAGTGATAAAACTCCAAAGCCATCCTTTTTTGAAAGTTGCTGAACTCTTTTTATCAACAGATCATCGATGAAAGCTTTTTCATATCTCGCTGTGTTGAAGTTAAAGGTCGTAGCAAAGCTTTCCCAGAGAACGAAATCTATATATTTTCCTGTTTTTTCCAGTCTGTCAAAGGCACCGTTCTGGATGATAATCATGTCTGGAAAGGTGTCGCGGATTTCTCGGATAAAATCTGCCATAGCACCTACACCATCTGGATTTGAATCTACCGTGTCCATGAAAATGCCTGTGAACCCTCTTTCGAGTTGGCTTCTGATACGCCTTATCACTATATCTCTCCAGGCCCTGCTGCTGGCTGCTACCCTCGTTGAACCCCATATCTCATTCACTGTTCCCAGGTCTTTCGGATTAATAGAGAAGTAAGCAGGATCTCCAGGTGCAAGTTCTCCAACACTTATATAAACAACAGGATATTTCCCGGCTTTGACCATCTCATCGAGTTGATCTGCACTGTATGTACCCGGCGCAACGATTGTAAGATCGAAATTTTTCAACTTTTCAAAATTTCCCGTGCCATAGTAAACCGCAAAAGAATCTATTTTCACACGAGCTGCCAATACAAAAAGCACGATCAGAAGAAACACAACAATCATCAAATACCGTTTCATCAGATCACCCCTTTAATCCACTGAGCTTGATCCCTTCAACGAAATAGTTTTGTGTGAAGAAGAAAACAATTATTATCGGCACGATCGAAATCACTGAACCGGCCATAAGATAATGCCAGAAACCTGCATACTGAGTCTGGAAAAAGGTTAAGCCCAGTGGTAAGGTATATTTCTCTATATCGTACAGATAAATCAACGGGTTGATCAGATCGTTCCAGCTACCTATAAAAGTAAATAGACCAAGCGTTGCCATGGCAGGTTTAAGAAGTGGAAGTATTATCTTTAAGAATATAAACCCTTCATTTGCACCATCAATACGAGCCGCATCAAATAAATCCTGCGGCATTTGCATTATGAATTGCCTGAGAAGAAATATCCCAAAGGCACTTCCTGCAAACGAAGGTATTATCATGGGCTTGAAGGTATTTACCCACCCAAGATTTCTCATAAGCAAAAACATTGGTATTAAAATTACCTGATAGGGTATCATCATCGTGGCCAGAAGAATGGTGAACAGAATTTTGTTTCCTACAAACTTGAGCTTCGCAAATGCATATGCTGCGAGAGAGGACCCAAACAAAATTCCTACAGTAACCGTTCCCGCAATCAGAATGCTGTTTAAGAACCATCGGCCCAAGGGAACTATCTTCCAAACATCAATGTAGTTCTTAAAGTTCCACTTGTCAGGCAACCACTTTGGTGGATAGGAAAAAATTGAATTGGCGTCTTTAAAGGAAGAAAAGAACATCCATAAAAACGGTAGAACCATAGCGATGGTGCCGATAGACAACACCACATATATAATGAAAGCTTGAATAATTCTCTTATGCTTTTTGCTCATGCGTAAAACACCCACTTCTTTTGGACTTTTAGTTGTATGAGCGTAAGAACAAGTATCACTATAAACAAGCCCCAGGCAATAGCTGAGGCATAGCCCATTCTGAAGAATTCAAACCCATTTTTGTAGAGATAGTAAACAATGCTCAACGTGGCATCATTTGGCCCACCTTTGGTCATCGCGTACATCTGGTCAAACACCTGCATAGAAGTGATTAAGTTCATTACCACCAGGAAGAAAGTGATCGGACTCACCAACGGAAACGTTATTCTCCAGAATTTCTGCCACGAGGTGGCCCCATCTATCTCTGCTGACTCATAATAAGATCTCGGAATATCCTTTAACGCGGCAAGGAAGATTATCATGCTATAACCAAATCCTTTCCAGACACTCATGATAACGATAGAGATCATGGCCCATTTTTCATCCCCAAGCCAATCAGGACCTTGAATACCCAGAAAATCCAAAAAAGAATTGAATAGTCCATATTGCGGCTCATAAAGCCATATCCACACCATCGCTACAGCTATCATGGGAGTAAATACCGGCATAAAATACAAGGAGCGGAAAAATTTCATACCGGGTTGTTCTCTGTTCAATAAAACGGCCATCAACAGTCCAAGGAAAATTCCGCCAGGTACTGCCAACCCCGCAAAGTAGAACGTGTTCCACAACGATTTCCAGAATAAAGGATCGTGCAAAAGTTTCACATAATTTGCTAACCCAACGCTTTTGGGTTCTGTAAACAGGTCCCAGCTATGAAAACTGATTATGAAAGAGGCTAGTAACGGTCCTACAGTAAAAATCGCTAACCCCAACAAGTAAGGCAACAAAAACCAAATCGCTTTTCTCCAACCTCTCAACTTCATCACCTTCGATCTCAAGTGCTTAATAATGGGGGAAGAGTTTCGGCCCTTCCCCCGCATATTCTTATTCTAGTTGAACGATGATTATTTGGAGTTCAAGATCTTTTCCATTTCCATGTGCATCTTCTTGACACCGTATTCAGGTGACAGCTTCCCACTGAAGATGAGCTCAGGATATTTTGACCAAACATCCCAGAGTTCGTTCCATTTGGGATGGAATGGAAGGATATGAGAATAAGGTATCTCAATAAGGAATGCGAATTTATTGTCAGGTTTCTTTGTAGGATCCATAAATTCAGAGGAGAAAGCAGCACTCTTAGAAGTTGGAACAGAGCTTCCGAGCTCAAGCAGATATTTTTGTCCTTCCGTTGCTATAAACTTCAGAAGTTCTACAGCTTCTTTTGGGTGCTTTGTTTTCTTGAAGACGCTGAAACCAACAGCATTGGCTATTGCTGCCATTTTCTTGCCTCTTGGTAGGACCTGGACATCCCAATCGAAGTTCTGGATAGTGCTGTATGTTGGAACCATCCATTTACCCGTTATATACATACCAATCTTTCCAGAACCGAAAGGATTCCACCCGAAAGCTGCTTGTTGCGAGATGGTCGGTGAAACGTGATACTTGAGGATAAGATCAGCAAGGAACTGGAAAGTTTCAACGTTTTGTGGAGAATCAAAAAGGCTCTTGGTTTTGTCAGCGTTAAGAATTTCTCCACCGTTCTGCCAGATAAACGGCATCCAATAGTCTGGATTTATTGGAATAATCACACCCCATTGATCAATTCTTCCATCACCGTCAACATCCTTCGTAAGTTTTTTGGCTATATCAAGGAAATCTTCCCAGGTCCAGTCAAGAGCAGGATAAGGTACACCAGCTTCATCAAACATCGTTTTGTTGTAGAAAACAACGTATGTATTGAAATCTCTTGGAAGACCATAAAGTTTTCCTTGATACTTAAAGGTATTTACCGCTTCCGGGAACAGTTCAGATTCAATAAGATTCTTTGAGGCAGGATCACCGTAAATAAGATCCGTGATGTCAAAAAGGACACCCTTTGATGCAAATACCTGAAGCCATCCTCCATTGACGGCAAAAACATCAGGTGCACTACCAGCAACTATTTTCGTCTGGAGCTGTTGCCAATATGCTCCCCACGGCTGAACGGATACCTGTACCTTTATTCCAGGATTTGCTTCTTCAAACGCAGCGATTATCTTCTTATAAACCGCTTCTTCGTCCGGACTTCCCCACATAGCAAGATTCAACGTTGTAACCGAAAAAGCCACCCCAACCACTACCAACATGGTGAGAATAAAAACAAGGGCTTTCTTCATAAAACCACACCTCCCAAAAAATTTTTTCCAGACCCAAAATCAAATTATCTTGGCCCCCAGTTGTGTATAGGAAAATTTCGTTTCTTCGGGTATAGCATCTGTAATGATCGCATCAACCTCTGCAATTTCAGCGACTCTCGCCGGTTTGGTAACTTCAAATTTTGTGTGGTCTGCTATCACATACTTCTCCTTGCTTCTCAACATAAATTCCTGGGCTACGGAGGCCTCATCAAAACTTGAAAAAGAAATTCCTCCTTCGATTGAAATACCATTTACTCCCATAAAGAACTTATCGATATTGAATGCTCTTATAGTCCTTAATGTAAATTCCCCTACACACTCATATGAACCCTTTCGAGGTATCCCGCCGGCCATTATGAGAACAAAATCCTTCTTGCTCTCAAGGATCAGCGTTGCTATGTTGATAGAGTTAGTTATAATCTTTAAACCTTGAAGCTCTGAGTTTATAAGCTCAGTGGCAAGCATGTAGGAAGTGGTCCCGCCGCTCAACGCTATGAACTCATCGTTGTTGATAAACGCCATGGCTTTTTTAGCGATGAGCTTCTTTTCTTCTCTCATATAGTTGTAGTTGACAAGAAAACTGCTTTCAGCGTGGGGAGAGTTTATGACCGCACCTTTGTGTGTGCGTTTTATGAGTTTTTTAGAAGCGAGGTTTTCAAGATCCCTTCTGATGGTGCTGGTTGAAACGTTGAAATGCTCGGCCAATTCCTCGGTCGTAGCACTGAAATTCTTTTTTATGTATTCAAATATAGCCATGCGCCTTTCATCTGTAAGCATATAATCACCTCATCAATCACAAATAATCAAATATGATAATTTATAATGCACATTAGTGATTATATATGAATACATCAAATATAGAAAAGCGAATGTAGGCTAATTATGGACATATATGAGCAATGAAAGACGATGAAGTTTGAAAATCGACGTAAATAAGAAAAAACGAAATCGAGAACCGAGAGTCCGAGAAAGCGAGAGGACGAAATAGCCACTTCACGGCTGAAGTGCGGAGCTACGCTCCAGACGTTTGCAGAGGCTATCAGTTGGAGAAACGACGCGAACCGCAAGCGGTTGTCACGAACTCCTGCGGAGTTGATACGAACCACTTCGTGGTTGTCACGAACCGCTTCGCGGTTGTGCCCTTTTGTCAGCGGTGTAGCCGCTCCAAGCATCAATCAGCGGAGCTGATTCCCAGCATCAATCGCGACAGCGATTCCAAGCGTCATTGCCAAAGGCAATCCCAGCATCAGCGCACGCTCTTTGCGCTT
Source organism: Kosmotoga sp. DU53 (assembly GCF_001639905.1). NCBI lineage: Bacteria > Thermotogati > Thermotogota > Thermotogae > Kosmotogales > Kosmotogaceae > Kosmotoga > Kosmotoga sp. DU53. Next base: position 32,313 of record NZ_JGCK01000025.1, read on the forward strand.
TAGTACGAGATCCTGAATCAAGTTCAGGATGACTGGTAGGGGGCAGGATGACGGGTAGGGTGTTTAGGATGACTTGCAGAGGGCCGATTTGCCTGCTGTGTCAACTGCGAAGCAGTTCGCGACAACTCCGCAGGTGTTCGTAACACCGGCGTAGCCGGTCGTGTCAATCCCGAAGGGATTCTTGACGCTGCGAAGTAGCTTGTGCATAGCCGGTCGTATCAATCCCGAAGGGGTTCGAAACGCCGCGAAGCGGCTCTCTCAGACTCTCGGTTCTCGATTCTCGATTTTCCATTGACTTGACGAGGCAAAATTTGGTAATATATATCAAACACGTCCAGAGGTGAGCAAAAGTGCTGAATTTCTCTGAGATAAAATTCAATAGGTTCTGGTGGTGGCAGGAAGCCCCTTAATGGGGTAGTCCTGCTGTGCTGAAATTAGGATTACCCACAATTAAGGGGCTCTCTAAACAGAGAGCCCCTATTTTTTTGGAGGTGAAAAGATGCGTTCGAGAATCAGAGTAAATCTTCCGGTTGAGGAGATGCCGAAAAAATGGTACAACGTGAAAGCTGATCTACCTTTCAAGCTCGATCCACCATTGCATCCAGCAACTCAGCAGCCGATGAAACCGGAGGAACTTTCGAGGATATTCCCTCCCTCCATTGTTGAACAGGAAGCTACCGAAGAAAGATTTGTAGAGATTCCAGAAGAAGTTCTGGAAGAGTATGTGGTCTTCAGGCCCACACCTCTAATAAGAGCTACCTTTCTTGAGGAATATCTCCAGACACCTGCCCGCATTTATTACAAATACGAGGGCACATCACCCACAGGAAGTCACAAGACCAACACCGCCCTCGCTCAAGCTTTTTACAACGCGAAAGACGGAATCAAACGGCTCGTCACCGAAACGGGAGCAGGTCAATGGGGAAGCGCGTTATCATACGCCGGAAGAAAATTCGGACTGGAAGTCAAGGTTTTCATGGTGCGTATCAGTTACGAACAAAAACCGATGAGAAAATACATGATGAACCTATTTGACGGGACAGTTATACCGAGTCCAAGTGAACTCACTTCAAGCGGGAAGAAATTTCTGTCGCAAGATCCCTCACACCCCGGATCTCTCGGTATTGCTATAAGCGAAGCGATCGAAGAGGTTATGGCTGATCCAAATACAAGGTACTCGCTCGGAAGCGTTCTAGATCACGTTCTTTTACACCAAACGGTTATTGGATTAGAAATAGAAAAACAGCTGGAATTGATTGGCGAAAAGCCAACAATTGTTATGGGCTGTCATGGAGGCGGCTCGAATTTCGGAGGAACGGTCCTCCCATTCATTCCAAGAAAGCTTGCTGGAGAGAACATCCGGTTTGTGGCTTGTGAACCGGAATCCTGTCCAACATTGACAAAGGGTGAATTCAGATACGATTCCGGAGATTCAGCAGGTTTTACACCGCTGATCAAGATGTACACTCTCGGAAAAGAATTCGTACCGCCAAAAATCCATGCTGGAGGACTTAGATACCACGGGTCAGCCCCAATCATAGCGCGTTTAGTTCATGAAGGGATAATTGAAGCAGAAAGCTTCGATCAGGAAAAAACTTTCGAAGCTGCAAGGCTCTTTGCAAAATTGGAAGGAATTATCCCAGCACCAGAAGCCGCCCATGCAATAGCAGGAGCCATAAAAGAAGCAATAGCTGCTAAAGAGGAAAAACGGGAAGAGGTAATAGTCTTCACTCTCAGTGGACACGGGTTAATGGATCTTACAGCGTACGTTTGAAAGCTGTAAATCCTGGTAATCACAGAAAGGAGGAGCCTTTTAAGCTCCTCCTTGTTGATTTTTTCAGCTCAATCATTTTCTGTCCAGAGGATCACGGATATGTAGTATTTGTCTGTGTCACTGTAACCAACGTAAGACCATCCAATGTATTTTCTTATTCTTTCATCGACTTTGTCTCTCGTTCCAGCGTCATCGAAACCACCAATGGTGAGAACCGCACATTTTAGATTATTTACGGTATGCGGATTTCCCCCAGCATCGTAAACCGTCCCGGTTATGTAACTTTTCCAGTATCTGAAAGTGGTATTCCACGGCGTATTCTCTGGGAGAGCCGAAAGATAGGGTCCATTCCACTTTCCACTACCATCATCTTCAATGAAATACTTAAACCCTCTATCATCTTCTGTTCCAGGGTCATAAAAGTCCAATCCGGCTTTCGGAAAATCTCCGGTATCAAAAAAATAGGCATGAACTGCTGATTTTATCGCTCTTGCATCCATGACGATACTCATGGCCTTTCCTTTAACGAGTACGTTGTCAAGAATGGGAACGATAGCCGTCACAAGCGCCGCTAGTATCGCAAGAACTATCAATAATTCTACAAGACTGAATCCCCACCTCATAAAAGCTCCCCCTTGTTATATATGCAGCTAATCTATTTTGTTGTATTAGCAAATTCATGCCAACACAATATTTTCGATACACCGGTAACCGGCTCAAATCAGTTATTATACATATTCTTTTTTGTGGGTGAGAACTTTTAATTACCCTTGAAATTCTACCATTACTGATCTTTACCACACATATTTAAGCTTGAATTAGTTTTGTGCAGATTTAGCGCACTGTTTGTTCGTGATTGCATATAATCTCATTTCCTCTGGAAAATTCGAGTTTGGTTTTTATTCAGTGAAAATGATAGCTTATTCGCGTAAGTTTAAATGAAAAGGTTTTCATATACAATAAATTGCTATGGAGATGAGTTTTATGAAAAATAGTGAAAAGGGTTTCAAAAAGAAAAGAGTTGGGATCAAGGATGTTGCCAGAATTGCTGGTGTTTCTCCAACGACAGTATCCCGTGTTTTTAATAACACTGCTCCTGTAAATGATGACGTGAGGGAAAGGGTCCTCGCTATCGCAAATCAACTTGGATATAGACCGAATCCCCATGCCAAGGCGCTTTTAACCGGTCATTCCAATGTAATCGGCGTACTCATAACGGAAATAGATACGGCCTTTTTCGGAACTCTATTTCGAGGAATTGAAAAAGTGCTTGGTTACTTTGAATATGGATTGCTTATCGCCAGTGGTGAAAGAAACAGAGCCCTCGAAATGAAAGTTTCAAAGGATTTCATCGATAGAAGGGTCGATGGAATCGTGATGTACCCGGAAGCTCTCGAAGATGAAGACATAAGAAAATTATCCGCAGAAGGGATTCCTCTCATCATCCTTGGCAGGGTTGTTCCAGGAATAGAAGATCAGTGTCTCGCTTTCGATCATGAATACGGAGGTTATATCGCAACAAAAAAATTAATAGAAAACGGACACAGGAAAATAGCACATATTTCAGGACCTCTCTATACGAGAGATGGACGTGCAAGGTTTGACGGTTACAAACGCGCACTTTCCGAGGCAGGAATACCGTTTAACAGAGATTTAGTCGCAGAAGGGGACTTCAATGAAGACAGTGGTTATCTTGCAACCAAAAAGCTACTTTCTGTAGGCGGCTTTACCGCAATATTCTGCGCAAACGACAACATGGCTCAAGGCTGCATCGCGGCATTAAACGAAGCAAACATGCGTGTTCCTGAAGATATTTCAATAATCGGATATGACGATATTCCTTCCGCTAAATACCTGATTCCTCCCTTAACCACTGTAAGACAGCCACTTATGGAAATGGGTGAAGCTTGCGCAAAACTTCTTTTGAAAAATATGGGGAAGGCATCTTTGAGCACAACTATTCCGGATTTGAAGATAGTTGAAAGAAAGTCTATTAGGAGGATATAACGCGATGAGAATCAAGCTGGAAAATGTAAAAAAATCGTTCGGAAAATTCCAGGCACTAAAAGGAATCACGCTGGAATTTGAAGAAAGATCCTTCGTCGTTATTCTGGGACCATCAGGGTGTGGCAAAACAACCATGCTAAGAATCCTTGCAGGTTTAGACAAACCTACAGAAGGAAAAGTTTTGTTCAATGATGAAGAGGTCACGAACATAGGCCCTAAAGAAAGGAATATAGCCATGGTCTTTCAGGATTATGCTCTTTATCCACACATGACGGCCTATGAAAATATCGCACTCAATTTGAAAGTGGCAGGGGTTCCAAAGCATGAAATAGAAAAGCGCGTAATGCATGTAGCAGAAATATTGAGTTTACGCCCCTATTTAAAAAAAAGGCCACCACAACTTTCCGGAGGGCAACAGCAACGTGTTGCTCTGGGAAGGGCTATTGTGAGGGAGCCAAGGGTCTTTTTGATGGATGAACCTCTCTCTAACCTCGATGCTGCCCTCCGTATTGAAATGCGCTCTGAACTCAAAGCTCTTCACAAAAGAGTGAAAGCGACCACTATTTACGTTACTCACGACCAATCTGAAGCAATGACTCTCGCTGACAAGGTAGTTGTTATGAATCACGGTGTCGTGGAACAGGTAGGAACCCCTCGCGAAATATACGATAAACCAACGAATTTGTTTGTTGCTAAATTTGTTGGACATCCACCCATAAATCTTTTAGAGGGCGAAATCGTGGACGGAAGGTTTGAAGGAGAGGGAGCCTCAATGGAAATATCACCTCAACTGAGCGGAAAAAGAAAAGTGGTGCTGGGCATCAGAGCAGAAGCTATTCGAATTGTACCTCCAGATGACAAAACAGCTATGTGCAGGGGAAAAGTGGGTTTTTATGAGTATCTCGGAAATGTTGGCTACCTTATGGTGAAACTCGCGAACACTTCCATTCTTGTCGAAACACCTATTGATAAGGTCCCGGAAGAAGGATCTATTATCGGACTTTCTTTCAATCTGAAACACATTCATTTGTTCGATGAAAATGGTGCGCGGATAGAAATATGATCCGGTGCATCAAACATCTTCAGGAGGTGGGTTGAAATGAGATCAAAAAGCTTTTTAATCGTACTCCTATTATTGTTGGCAATCAGCGTACTTGGAGCACGCGGACCATTATGGTGGACGGTATGGGCAGGCGAGAAAACACAGGTAACATGGGGAGACAAAATGCTCGAGGATTTCAAAAGAGAAACGGGAATAAACATCATAAGGGTCGACCTTGATGACGAAGAATTCAAGATCAGTCTTCAGTCGTCTTTTGGTGCAGGAAATCCCCCGGATCTCTGGCACTCATGGGGTGGAGGCGTATTCAAATCGTACGCACAACAGGGTGTTGTACATGACATAACTGACCTCTTAAACGAAGACTGGGCTTTAGAACTCATCCCGAGGAGCGTGCTTGGAGGTATCACCTACGAAGGTAAAGTATATGGACTTCCTTACACCAGCTGGGTTGGCCATATCTACATAAACACAGATCTTTTCAAGAAGGCCGGTGTAAAGATTCCTGATGCAGACAAAGGTGAAGTCTGGACCTGGGATGAATTCATAGATGCTATAAACAAATTCAACGCCAAAAAGATTATCCCCATAGTCGTTGGTGGACGAGAAAAATGGGAACTCTCCTTCTTCTACATGTACCTTGTCGATAGAATCGGTGGTTCTGAAGCCTTTGCCAACGCGATTTCAAGGAAGCCGGCGGCTTCTTTCTACAGCGAGCCTTTCATTAAAGCGGGATACTACGTACAGGAACTCGTAGATAACAAAGCCTTCCAGCCAGGATTCCTTGGATACGGATACGGAGATGCCGAACGCTTGTTCATCGCTGGAAGAGCCGCCATGTATCTTATGGGACCGTGGTGCGTAGGAAATATCCGAAGCGTCAACCCGAATTTCCCGCTTGACGTGATCGCCTTCCCAACGGTTCCGGGTGGCAAAGGTGACCCAAGCATGGTACTTGGTGCTGTTCAAACATACTTCTGTATCTCTGAAGCAAGCAAGTATAAAGACGAACTGAGAGAATTTTTAAAGTTCCTTGCCAGACCAGAAAACATAAAAGAATTCGTTAAAACCGTTGGAGATATTGTTGTTTTCAACGTGGATCTTCCAGAAGGTTCTTACGATCCCGTTGTCGAAAAACAAATCAGACTAATGAGAAAAGCCTCCTTCTTGCAAATGGCTTACGATCAGGCATCACCACCAGCTTTTGCAAGTGCTCATCTTGACGCTGTCGCTGGTCTTTTTGCTAAAAATTGACACCGGAAGAAGCAGACATTAATAGCA